>JAJRSV010000089.1 GCA_024278655.1 Bacteroidota bacterium
ATATTTAATACGTTTTTTGCCCTTATTCCCACAGTTAAAACTGTGGGCTGCTTCAATTTCGTAATTTCCACACAGTCTCCAAAATCGTGGGCTGCTACTACTTTATTTAAACTATACCCAACTTGAAAGTTAGGCGACATTAATTTTCTACTTTAGAATTAAATTCTTTTATCAACTCATCCCAGTGGGGAGCGATGGAAAACCTTTCGTTCCAGTATTCTTCATCGTACCACTGCGCATCGAGTTCTTTAACATCTTTACCCTGTTGTTCAACCCAGGTGAAATATTTTAAGTTGTGAATACGCTTTTTATCAACATGCGAAAGTTCCAAAAAGTAATCGACACTTTGTTTTTTAATTACACTGTTCCAGTCAATCAACGCCTGCGTTTCATCATACGGTCCGAATTCATCATTCATTTCTTTAAGCCGGGAGTTGTACATTTCCACAGAGTCAGTAAAGATAGTAAAGATAATGTCGTTCTCGTTAAACTCGTAATACTTTGCAAGCTTAATAGATGCGAGCATATTACAGATTGACGAGATGCCCATATACGATAACTTGTTAACCGTTTCTTCATCCACACCTTTTTCTATGAGCACTTTCTTTCCCGCATCTTCATTAAACAAACGGAGAACCCGCAGCGTGTCTTCGTCATCGATTGCTGCAACAGCATCTGTGTTTTTAACGTTGTGAATCCACGGAACATGCTTATCGCCGATTCCTTCTATTCTGTGACCGCCGTAACCGTTCATTAAAAGTGTAGGACACTGCAATGCTTCGGTAGCAGCAACTTTTAAATTGGGGCTGATGGTTCGCAGGTAATCTCCGGCACCAATAGTTCCCGCAGAACCTGTTGCACTTACATAAGCACTCATTCTTTGTTTTCCGGATTTTATCTGATTGAATAATGATTCGATTGTATAACCGGTTACTTCGTAGTGCCAAACCGAATTGCCGAACTGATCGAACTGGTTGAAGATAAAATACTCATCGCTTTCGGCTTCAAGCTCGTGGCATTTATCATAAATTTCTTTTACGTTACTTTCGCATCCGGGTGTTGCATAAACTTCGGCACCGAGATTTTCGAGCCACTCGAATCTTTCGCGGCTCATCTCTTCGGGCAGTATTGCAACAGGATGTACAGAAAGCAATGCGGAGTTAAACGTGCCTCCCCTGCAATAATTTCCCGTCGAAGGCCAAACGGCTTTGTGATATTCAGGATTGAATCTTCCCGTTACGAGATACGGAATAAGGCAGCCGTAAGTTGCACCCACTTTGTGTGCGCCGGTTGGAAAAAATTTACCGACCAAACCTATTATGCGTGCTTTAACACCAGTAATCTCTTTCGGGATTTCTAAAAAATTAATATCGCCGATGCCTCCGGTTTCAGGATCGTTCCTCCAATTAATTCTGAAAAGATTTAACGGGTGAACATCCTGCATATCAATATCTTTTAATTTCTCTTTTATTTCGTCGGGGATTGTGTCGGGCTTTTTTAGTTGTTCGAATGTGGGAAGAATTATCTTATTCCGTTTGCAACGTTCGATTGATTTATTCAGATAATCCTTGTTTTCAATTTCCCATTTCCAGCTTTCCATTATTTCTCCGTTAATTGGAAGATTCGTTCAATATTTATGATTAATCAAAAAATAAAAAGATTAATCGGGGTAAATTTAATAAATTAAAGTGATTCATTCTTAAAAATTAAGTTGATTTGTTGCCTGAAATTTATTCGATAATAATCCTGTTTTTTGTTGGATGCATCGCCGGATTCATTAATGTTAATGCAGGCGGCGGTTCATCTATAACATTACCGGCGCTGATCTTTTCGGGATTGGATGCATCGGTTGCAAACGGAACAAACCGGCTGGCTATTCTCATTCAAAACATTTCTGCGGTGCAGTCGTTTAAGCGTGAAGAGTTCCATGATTTTAAAAAGAGTTTTACGCTTGCTCTATTTACTCTGCCGGGTACAATTGCAGGAGCAATTACTGCAACACGCATCGGAGACGAACTGTTTCAGAAAATTCTTGCCGTTATAATGATCGGTATAATCATCTCGATGATTATACCGCGCAAAAACATTGATGAAGGCGGGAAAGTAAAGAGCAACTTTCCTGTCTATCTTTCGATGATCGGAATAGGATTTTACGGTGGGTTTATTCAGGTGGGCGTGGGATTCCTTCTGATGGCTTCACTGCGTTATTTGATGAAACTGAATCTTGTGCTCGTTAATATGCACAAAGTTTTTATTGTGCTTGTTTACACCGTGCCTGCGTTTGCAATTTTTATTATTACAGGAAACGTTAACTGGACTTTAGGAATTGTGCTTGCAACAGGAAACGCTACAGGCGCATGGTGGGCTGCAAAATACTCGGTTAAAAAAGGTGAGAAATTTATTAAGCTCGTTTTAATAGCTGCGGTTTTTATAATGGCAGTGAAATTATTGGGTGCGTTTTAATTCAACTCTTTCTTAAGATACTTGCCTGTTACGCTTTTATTATTTTTTATTATCTCTTCGGGAGTTCCTTCTGCAATAATTTGTCCGCCGTACTCGCCGCCACCCGGACCCAAATCAATAATCCAGTCAGCCATTTTAATAACGTCCATATTATGCTCAACAACAACTACGGTGTTGCCTTTATCGACTAACTTGTTCAAGACATCGACAAGTACACGGACATCCTCAAAGTGAAGTCCGGTAGTCGGTTCATCCAATACGTAAAAGGTTTTGCCCGTGCTCACTTTGCTTAACTCTGTGGCTAACTTAACACGCTGTGCTTCGCCGCCTGAAAGTGTGGTTGCCTGCTGTCCTAATTTTATATAACCCAAACCAACATCGTGCAATGCCCGAAGCTTTCTTTTTATACGCGGCAGGTCTTCGAAGAATTCGAGCGCTTCATCAATTCTCATTTCAAGCACGTCTGCAATCGATTTTGTTTTATACAGAACCTCTAACGTTTCCCTGTTGTAACGCCGTCCCTTGCAAACATCGCACTGAACATAAACATCCGGCAGAAAATTCATTTCAATCTTTTTCAACCCGTCTCCGTTGCATCCTTCGCATCTTCCGCCTTTAACATTAAAGCTGAAACGTCCCGGTTTGTAACCGCGCATTTTCGATTCGGGATGCTGTGCGAATAAATCGCGTATGAATGTGAACAATCCGGTATAAGTTGCAGGATTAGAACGAGGTGTTCTACCAATTGGCGACTGATTAATTTCAATAATTTTATCGATGTGCTCCAACCCTTTTATTTCTTTATACGGAAGCGGAACGACTTTCGATTTGTAAATTTTGTTCATCAAAATTTTAACAAGAGTTTCATTCAGCACCGAAGATTTACCCGAACCGCTTACTCCCGTAATTAATGTTAAAGTGCCAAGCGGAATTTTAAGATTTATATTTTGCAGATTATTACCCGATGCACCGATTAGTTCGATAAACTTACCGTTACCTTTTCTTCTTTTATCGGGAGTTTTAATTTTTTCTCTTGTTCTAAGGTAAGTTAACGTTAACGAATTAAAGCCGTTGTTCGAATCGATAAGTTTTTTCGTTTCGCCCTGAACGCAAACTTCGCCGCCGTGCTCGCCCGCACCCGGACCAAGATCAACCATATAATCGGAGCTTTCGATTGTTTCCCTGTCGTGCTCAACAACAATTACTGTGTTTCCCAAATCTCTTAAATTCTTTAGGGACTTAATAAGCTTTATGTTATCACTTTGGTGCAGTCCGATTGATGGTTCATCAAGCACATATAAAACCCCTGCCAACTGCGAACCGATTTGTGTTGCGAGCCGTATCCGCTGCGATTCGCCGCCGGACAAAGTTCTTGCGGAACGGTCTAATGTTAAATAATCCAATCCGACGTTAAGCAAAAAGTGTAGCCGTTCTTTAATCTCCTTAAGAATTGGTTTTGCAATTACTGCTTCCCTACCTTTCAGCTTTAGCTTATCAAAGAACTCAGCAGCTCTTTGAATTGAAAGCTTTGTAATTTCACTTATATTTTTTCCCTGGAATTTTACGGCGAGAGATTCTTTCCTCAATCTTCCTCCGTTGCAGGTTGGGCAGGTAACCGTGTTCATATACGATTCAACCCACTCACGGATATTGTTGGATGTTGTTGATTCGTAAGTCGTGCGTAAGTATCGCAGCAGTCCGGAAAATCTGTGCTGGTATTTTACAGGTCTTCCGCCGCCGTAAGAATAAGTAAAGGTTACTTTATCGCTGCTTCCGTTTATTATAATATCTATCTGCTCTTCGGTTAACTTTTCAAGCGGAGTGTCGAAATCGAAATTGTATTTTTTAGCGATTGCCTCCAGTTGCGTGAAATACCATATTTCACGCGGCTTGCCCAAGGGCGCAAGTCCGCCTTCGTTTATCGATTTACTCCAATCGGGAATGATTAAGTTCAAGTCCAGTTCTTTCTTCTCGCCCATTCCTTCACAATCGGGGCAGGAACCGTAAGGAGAGTTGAAAGAGAATGAATTCGGCGCAAGTTCGCGGTAGCTTATTCCGCAATCGAGGCAGGCAAGATGCCGGCTGAATATTCTGTCGTGTTCACCGTCGTTTATTATTACAATTCCGCTGCCATAATTAAGTGCAACTCCAACCGACTCGCTTATCCTCGTGCGAGAAGTTTCCCGTATCATCAACCGGTCAACAACAATTTCTATATTATGGATTTTGTACCTGTCAACCTGGAAACCTTTCGAAAGCTCGAATATTTCTCCGTCAACTCTTACTTTAAGGAATCCGTCCGAAAGAATTTCTTCGAACAGTTCCCTGTAGTGCCCTTTCCTTCCGCGAACTACGGGTGCAAGGATGGTTGCTTTCTTTCCTTTCATTGTGGAAAGAACAGCATCGATAATTTGTGCAGTGGTTTGCTTCTGAACAGATTTACCGCAGTTGTAGCAGTGTGGTGTGCCTACACGCGCAAACAGTAGTCGCAGGTAATCGTATATCTCGGTTACAGTTCCTACTGTTGAACGGGGATTGCCGGATGTGGCTTTCTGCTCAATCGAAATGGCGGGACTCAATCCTTCAATTAAATCGACATCCGGTTTTTCGAGCATATCCAAAAACTGCCGTGCGTACGCAGAAAGCGATTCGATGTAACGGCGCTGCCCTTCCGCATAGATGGTATCGAACGCAAGCGACGATTTGCCGGAGCCGGATAATCCGGTAATCACGGTAAACGAATCCCTCGGTATCTGAAGATCGATATTCTTCAGATTGTGCTCGCGGGCACCTTTAATTATTATCGAGTCTTTTTCCAATTCCTACTAAAATTATTTTTTAAATAGCTATATTACTTATACAAGTTCTGATAATCAATTTAAATTGCACTACACTAATCAGCTTTTATTATGAATTACACCGAAACAATAAATACGATAGACGACTTTTCAGAGATTACTTATAAAGAAAAGGGTTCCGAATTCATCGGGCAAGTCTATCACGTCGAGTCTGCCGACGAAGCAGAGAAAATTCTTCACTCAATAAAGAAAAAATATTACGAAGCAACTCATCACTGTTTTGCTTACAAACTGATTGACGGAACATTCAGATATTCAGACGACGGTGAACCTAACGGTACAGCCGGAGTACGGATATTTAATGCAATAGAACATTTTGATCTCGTGAATATTTTTACAGTTGTAATCAGATATTTCGGCGGAACGAAGTTGGGAGTCGGTCCGTTGGGTAAAGCTTACTACAATACCGCCTTTGAAGTACTGAACAAATCCGAACGTAAAACAAAACATCTTTACGAAGAAATTAAAATAATAACCGACTTCGATTATATAAGTCACGTGCACAACACTGTTAACAACCTTCAAGCTAAAATTACAAACACTAAGTACGATGAAAAAGTAAACTTTATATGTTTAATAAAACCCACCGATGTTGAAAAGCTTAAAAATATGTTAAGGGAAATATCGAAAGGGAATATTAAAGTTGTTCCTTCAAACACAACATATTACCGTTAACAACTTAATGTTAAGTTAATAATTGATTCTTAAAAAATTTTTCATAATCTTGATTTACTCTAAATTATTAATGATTTTTGATATGAACAATAATTTATTTCATCAATACTTAGGGGAAAAAGTATGATAGATGCAGACACAGTAGCAGCTCGCCTTGCAAATTTAACTTTCAGTCTTTTGGCTAATTGCCAGGAGAAAGAAGTTCATCTTGCAGAGCTTCACGGCTTAACTCAAGCTGAATTCAGATGCTTACGTTTATTCGGCACCGATGAAAGCTTGAACAATAAAACCATTGCCGAAAGAATGAAGCTTAGTCCAAGCCGGCTAACGAGAATAATAGACGGTCTTGTAAAGAAAGAATATATAAACCGCGAAATCGATCCGAATGACAGAAGAAATATGAGAGTAACTTTATCGAGCAAGGGTAAATCGTTAGTTCAGCAGTTGAATAAAGCTTATGTCGATATCCACGAAGAGATATTGCAGGATATCGATCCGTCGATGCACGAGCAGTTAATTACTGCAATGACGCATCTGTTAGAAGCTTTGGAAAAATGGCTGGCTAAAACAGATTATTAAAATTTTATTATTAAATTCTTTACAGATTTTTTTGAGGGCTGTTTAGCTTTTTCTTTTACGGTAGTTCAGAAATTTTTTGACCCATTCTAGGTCGGCGAGTAATTCGTTTAAATTCTGGAAGCTGACGTGAGTAAGGAGTAAGTACGTCTGCTCGAAATAAGTTTTTACATCCGCTGATTCCCCGTCTAAAATTTCCCGTATCTGCTCAACAACTTTTTCCATATTTTCGGTTAAGTCTTTCTTTACGTTATCAAGACTCTCAATCTCCGAAATCTCCGCTCCTTTTTTCAGAACACGCATAAGTCCTTGCAAATACTTGCTTGTAAACACAAGCTGTTCGAACTTTTCCTCGCTGCCCGATTTAATACTTGCTGATAAAATTAATTGCACATCTTCTTTTCGTTTTAATTTAGATTCCGTAAAAACCTCAACTTCGTCAAGTATATTTTCGGATAACACTTGTTTCATCAAACCTTTACTCCCAATCCAATGCCGTCTCCTATCGGCAGAATAGTAGATTTTAGATTCGGCTGTTCGATAAATATTTTATTAAACTCTCTTATATGTTTAGTAGATGTTTTGTAATCGGAAGGAACGCGCGACGATGCGGCATAGCCCTGCCATAAAAGGTTATCGATTACAATCACACCGTTCTTTTTAAGCAGCACCATGGAGTAATCGAAAATACGTTTGTAATCTTCCTTATCGGCATCGAGGAATATAAAATCGTATTTCTTTTTAAGCCGCGGCATAACTGTTAATGCATCGCCTTCAATAAGTTTAATCTTATCTCCAACGCCTGCCTTTTCGATAAACTCATTTGCTTTAACAATAATGTCTCCGCTTATTTCAATTGTATGAATAACCGATTTCTTACTTAAATTCCTTGCAATGCGAATAGTTGTATAAGCAATGGCTGTTCCTATTTCAAGTACGCGCTTCGGATCTATCATTGTAATAATCTGTTCAATAAACTCAGCCGATTGCCACGAAAGAATAGGCACTTTATTTTCCCTGGCGTATTCTTCCATCTCTTTTAATAATTCGTCAGGTTCTCTTCTGAAAGAATCTATGTATTTCTGCTGTGCGGGGTAAAGTATTTTGCTCATCTTGTTAACATTTTTGTTTTTAATAAATGTAAGATAATAATTTTTGAGGATATGAAGGTTGGAATGTGTAAAGTAATATTGTTTATAAGTTAATAAACAGCCGGAACACAAAGCCCCGGCTGTTTAAGTAAAACTTATTTAATGTTTAGGTCATATAATACTATTTGAGAAGAATAAGTTTTTTAGTTGCCGTAAAATTTCCCGAAGTGATTATGTAGAAATAAATACCGCTTGTTAAATCAGTAGCATCGAATTTAACCGAATGATTACCGCCGGCTTTCTGCCCGTTAACCAATGTAACAACCTCTTTGCCTAAAATGTCATAAACCTTAAGCTGCACAAACGAAGCTTCAGGTATGGCATACTTAATAGTTGTTGAAGGATTAAACGGATTCGGATAGTTCTGAGAAAGTGCAAAGTCTAAAGGAGTAACTCCCTCGGTCTCAACATCTGTCGGAATTCCGGAAATAAATGTACACCAAAGCTCATTACCAATAAAGCCGAAATCTCCCGATTCATGACCCCAGAAAACCAGTGTATTATCTACTCCGTCTAACTTTATACCAACCGCCGAATATTTTGATCTCCAATTGATACTACCAGTTTTTAAGCTTACCCTGGTGATTGTACCCCAACTATTGCCGGGAACTTTATCTGATTCAACAAAAAGAATTGAGTCGGCACGATCAGGATTGCTCGCAATATTCATGCTGAAACTAACTTTGTAATCATCAATCATCAATCTTGGAGATATGATTTGGGGATGACGGGGAACTCCACTTCCGGTGCCAACACTAATAACAGAAAACTGAGAAGAAGCACCGTTTCTCATATCCAGTTTATAACTTACCAAATCATCGTTATTACCGGAAACATTTCTTTCGGCAACAAGCATAATCTGTGCCCGACTATCGGTGAATGAACCAGACATTTTATGATCTGTTATAGGAATATTTACGTCGATATGATATGTCTGTTCCGAAGTATTATCACCAGAAATGCTTGTGTTGTTAATCCATATTCCATCCGAATTCGGATGAGATAACGAATAGTATAACTTATCGCTGGTTACAGGCAGGAAGACTATATCAGAGCTGGCTTTGGTAGTTAATGATCCACTTACGGTTACCGATTGTTCCAGAGAAGCAGATCTGTAAATGATTTGCGGATTGGAAATATAGTTATATGGTTCTTCGATACGTGCTATTCTCTGCATGGTAATGATATCCCCATTTTGCAATGTGGAATCGACTGTACACACCATATAGATATATGGAATAACAGGATATTTTTCATTATCCGATGTGATTCTTAAATCGTAGTATTGGTTATCAGCACCTCCGGGAATGTTAACCTGCCATAAGCCGCCAGCCGATACTGTTATATCCAAAACAAATAAACCGGTTCGTTTGGCTCCGGAAACATAACTTCCGGTTGCATAAGTAAAAGCTATAAACAAAAACTTATGACTATTGGGATCGTTGGGATTACTAACAATCTCAGCATCTAATTGACCCGGGAACAGGACATGATCATTACCTAAAATTCCTGAACCAAACCCAGTCCAGGAAGCTCCGTTATCATCGGAATAGTATATTTCAATTTTATCGGGCATTGACGGGTCAGCATTTTCAATACCTATAATCGACCAGATTTTACCTTTATTGGGGTCTGCTTCTTCGGTTACTGTTGTAAAAGAGCGAACCCGGTCAGGAAAAACATTACTTACATTACCACCAAAACCCATGAAATTAAGCGGGTCTTGATCAGAATTAGTAAAGCTGCCAATCAGTTCAGCTTTTTCAGTGTAGGAACCGGTTAATTCACTTTCAGATCCCGATTTATGAATTAACTTACTGCTTTTATTGCCGGTAGTTTGAGAAAACAGCAAACCACTGCTTAACAGTAAAATGATAACAATCCTCATTTATGCCTCCAATACGTAATTTAAAACAAATAATTAATTAAGTAGATCAAAAAAGAATAACGTGAGTATTGTTAATCATAATTACAATTCTATGTGGTGGTTATGTAAACACAATAGTGCAGGGCCCCAAAAGAAGAGAGTGCTGACAAATCTTTGCCTGTTCAATACACAATACCTGAATAAAAGTGAAAAAGATAATTAGAATAGTCAGTTATACAATTCTGAAATCTAATGGCGAGAAAGATTAAAATATTATTGCTAATATGCAACTTATGTTGTTACACATAATAGTGTCTTGTAACACACATTCGAAAATCTTACATTTTACTTTAAATCTGTTCTTCCGGTTAACAACGAAAACATAAGCCGCCTGTTTTCTTTCGCATACTTACCCATCTCCATTAACAACTTATCAGGTTCTTTTCTTGAAAGATTCTATGTGCTTCTGCTGTGCAGGGTAAAGTAGCTTGCTCATCTTGTTAACATTTTTGTTTTTCAATAAATGTAGGACAATAATTTTGGAGGATGAGACGGGCAGACTAGATAAAGCAAAATTGACAAGCAACTTCTAAATAACCGGGGCAGAGCACCCCGGTTATTTAAGTGAAAGTTATTTTAAAAGAAGCATTTTCTTCGACTGAAAATTTCCGTTCACTGTGAGCCGGTAAAAATAAACACCGCTTGCCAATCCGCCTCCGTTAAAATCAACTTCATAAACTCCGTTCTGCTTAACTTCGTTTACCAATACTTCAACCGTTTGTCCCAACGAATTAAACACCGTAAGATTTACAAACGCCTGATTGGCATTTCGTGTATTAACAGCATACTTAATTTTTGTTGACGGATTAAACGGATTTGGGTAGTTCTGGTAAAGTGTAAAGCTTTCGGGCGGCAGTGTATACCGATCGGTAGTATCGGAAGTTATTCCGGGGTTAGCATTATATTTTAACATCACACCAAAATCGTAAAACAATAAATAATCGCCATCCGGATAAACTACTATGCTGCTAATGTTATAATAATCCGGCAGTTCCAAACCTGCGCCGTTCCATATTCGTCCTCCGTTTTGAGTTGAATAGACATAATTTCCTACGGTTAGATACCCTCTGTTTTCATCAACAAAATAAATATCGCTAATACTCACATCCGCAAACCCCGAATATTTATTCCAGTGAGCACCGCCGTCGAATGTGGTTGTAAGCCCTTTCCTGTTTAATGCCATTACTACTTCGGGATTCGGAAAAACAATTTTTCGTACATTATCTCCCGAAAAAATCATCCTGTAATTATTAAAATCCCCTTTGCTGTTAAGAATAAATCCGCCCGAAGCGGTTGAATCATAATAATAATATCCGCCTATATAAAAATCATCCGGTGAAACAAAAAATATTGTTTGGGAGTACATAGTCCAAGCTACCGGAACGCTGTTCCAGGTTTCCCCCGCATCGAAACTAATATTATAGTATCCGCTATATATTACTTGAAAGGCAATGGCTTCATCATTATAAACACCGATGGCTCCCAAAAGATAAGTACCTGACTGCGGCGTAATATCTATCCATGTATAACCCAGATCGGTAGATTTATACAATAGCCCGTTTGACGAAGCACCGTAAATATTTTTTATCCCGACAATCATATGTTCGAATTTAGAACCTGCTTCATTTGGTATTGTTCTGAGTTCCCAATCATCACCATTATTCGTACTTATTAAAAACTTAGAAGTATCGCCGTACGCAACAGTAATTATATTTCCGGTTTCGTCTTGCTTACCAACAGCAATATTGTAAGGATTAATATCCTTTTCACCGGAAATTGGAATGAAGGTTTCACCATAATCCGTAGATTTAGAAATTTTTCTATAAGAGGCAGCAAAGATCAAGTCATAATCTTCAATATATACCGCCGCAGTAAAGTTTCTTATGCGATTTGGGTATCCGCTTATCTGATTCCAGGTCAAACCGCCGTCGGTGGTTCTTAAAGTATAAACATCATTTGTTTCCCTTCCGAATAACATCCATAAACTATCCGAAATTGAAAGGAACTTGGCGTAATAAGCTTTCGGCAGACTGTTGATTGTATGCCAGGTGTTGCCAAAATCATTAGTCTGCAACAGAACCGATGAATCGAGAAATGTATCGATATTCCAAATACGTGCAGTTGCCAGACCCAAACCGTTTTCTCTAATGTGAAGAGCAAAAAACGAAACTCTGAAAGCTGAATCTGCAGGAAGGTCGGTTACTGTTGGGAACCATGTTTCACCACCGTCGGTGCTTTTTACAATATGTCCTTTAGTATCAAAATAATTCTGAGTTGTGAAAAATATATTTAAAGAATCAAGACTAAAGAACTTTGTAAAACGACCATACTCATTTGCGGGAAAATTATTAATAGGCAGCCAATTATTTCCGCCGTTAGTTGTTTTGTTCATCGATACCTCACTTACAATCCACCCTGTTTTATTATCAGCAAAATCAACGATACCACTGTAGTTAACATTCGATATTACGCTCCAGTCTCTGCCGCCGTTAGTAGTCCGATAAGCTTTGTCACTGATCAGGAAACCGTTCAAACTATCTATAAAAGCTATCTTCTGACCAAACTCATATATTCCGTAATCGTGTCCGCCATCGTATTTAAAAGTTGAATAATCGTTAAACGAATTGCCGAAATCGGAAGTTGATAAGAACGCTTTGCGTCCTCCTCCGGAAAGAAATATCCAGTGACCTGAATATGCTATTGAACCAATAGAAAAACCTGTTGGATAGGGTGTTATCCATTCCCAGTTCGATTGTGAAAATGCTGTTGACGTTAACAACAGAAAAATAAAAACACGGAATGATGATTTGATATTCATTTCATTCCCCCTCTCTGACTAAAATTATTTCCTGATAATTTTCCACTGAAGGATATAACGAAACCGGTATTAGCTTTGTTTTAAAACCTTCTTTTTTAAGAACGATAAACTGCTCGTTTGTAAGTATTAGCTCGGAATAATAATCGGGATTGGAATACGTAACTGGTATTGTTACGCCGACGTAAGCATACTTATATCTGAATTTACATATGCCCTGTGTGTCGGTTACATAGTTCGGATTTTTATCCGTCTGTACCAGGCAAAATTCTTTTTCATCCGAGAAGACAGTTTTGCCGTTTACTTTAGCCGTTATTCCAAACCTGTAGATACCGTTATGAAGATTATATTTTTCCAACAGATTATCGAAATAAAATTGGTATAAACCATAATACAGCAGTGTGTCCTCAAGTATGAGTTTTGTTTCGCCCGTTGCTTTCTCAACTATGGAAAAGTCAACCGTGCAATCTATAGGCAAAGCAAAGCGGATAAACGTTGCTTCGGAAAAAGGGTTGGGAAAATTCTGGTAGAGTTTCCAGTCGAGTGTATCGGTAACATCATCTATCCTTGTAAGAAATCCGGCTTTGTTAAGTCCCCAGTCGCCGTTATAATTCATATAAATATAATAAACATCAACACCGGGAACCGGATTGCCTTCCGTATCTATTACTTTACCGGTAAACCCGTTTTGCTTTTCTTCAAACGGACCGATTGATGCATCGCACCCGTTAATAATTAAAGGCAGCACGACTAATGCTAAAGCAATAAATATATTTTTTGCCGGGAAAGGTACATTGCCGGAAGGAAAAGAATGAAAACGAAATAATTTGGATTTAATCATATATACCCCACTAAATAAACAAAAATCAAAATAAGATAAAACTATACTTATTTCAACACATTAACGAAGTAAGATTTGTCCTACGTAACCACACTTCACTTAAGTTTCGTATGGTAAGTTTTAACGAAGGAGGACCCGTCCTCCGTAGCCATACTTCACTAAAGTTTTGTATGGTAAATTTTAGCGAAGGAGGACCCGTCCTCTGTAGCCATACTTCACTAAAGTTTCGTATGGTAAACTTCAGCGAAGGAGGACCCGTCCTCCGTAGCTTTAGCGAAGGAGGATCATCTTCTTCCCGAAATCTTTATCGCCGAGTTTAATCAAATAAAAATAAACTCCGCTTGCGCAAACAATTCCCCTGTCCGATACTCCGTTCCAGTCGAAATAATTCTCGCCGTCTATTGTAACAGTGCTAAATACTTTTACCTGCTGACCGGAGCCATCGATAATTGAAACTTTAAATATTTCGTTTCCTCTCGACTTAACAGATAGTCTTGTAAAACCATGATCGGCGGGAATGAATGGATTCGGATAAATATCGCTGACCGTGAAATTGGTAAACTTCTCTTTAAGCTGAAGATTTAACGAAACCTCCAATTGTCCGTAAATAAACTTGTAAGTGTCATTTGCCGGTTCACGAAAATTGTTACCCGAAAGGTCGTTGTAAGTAAAATAGAACTGCACAACATCACCGTCGAAGAAATAAGGCAACGAAAAAGTATAAGTTCTTTCGCCGTCAAAAACCATCGGCACGTCTGCAAAATCTTCGCCGTTGGTTGAAAAGTGAAGTGAAACCGACTGCGGATCGATATCATCTTTTTCAATAAACATTTTATGAATTATAAACGTTCCCTGAGACGATTCAAGATTCGGAAACTCGATTGCTTTAAGCGCTGAAATCAAACCGTATCCTCTCTCGTAATCGGGTGTTGCACTGTTATCCGCCGTTTCGAACAAGATGCTTCTTATCTGAGTGTTCTTTAAGTGCGGATGAGCCGATAAAAGCAGCGAAGCTATACCGCTTGCAATCGGTGCCGAAAGGGATGTGCCGCTTGCCCTGTAGTATCCGCTAAAGTTTCCCGCTTGCGCACCGTAAACCGAAACGCCTCTTGTTACCACATCGGGTTTAATTCTTCCGTCGTATGTAGGTCCCCTGCTGCTAAAACTTGCAACGTTGTTGTTTGCATCAACTGCACCTACAGCAATTGTGTTAAAGCCGTCGGCAGGAGCGATAATATAAAACCACGATGTTCCGCCTTCGTTACCGGCAGAGTTAACGGTTAAAACACCTTTGCGGAATGCAATCTCTGCCGCTCTTGTTACAATAGTTGTTTTGCCGTCCATATCTTCGTAAGTGTAAGAGAAAGTTGAAGGGTCGAACTCGCTGTAACCGAGCGAGCTGCTTGTAATATCGACGCCGTAATTTTCCATCCACTCTAATGCTGCAGCATAGTTATCTTCTTCAACATGTGTTTCGCTTCTTATATCTTCGGTTTTGGCAAGTATAAAATTCGAACCGAATGATGAGCCGATTAATGAACTATCCTTAAATCCACCGAGCACGGAAAAAGTAAGAGTGCCATGATTATGTTGTCCGGACACATCATTATCCTCATCGGCAGTTACGGAATCCTGGTTGACAAAATCGTACTCCGCAACAACCGTTGCATTCTGCAGCGACTCATGGTTCTTCCAGTCAAATCCGGTATCGAGCATGCCGATTAAAACTCCCTCGCCGGTAATTCCTTTTGAATGAACAACCGGAATATCCTCAAGCTGAAGTTGTTCGAACGAAGGACCGTAGTTTATCGGGAAAGGATCTGTAGATATTTTTTGAAATGATTCGGTTGAAAGCGGAAGTTCGTTATTAAATTTAAATATCTTTACCGGTTCAACCTTATTAACAAATTCCAATTGCTTAACCGCCGATAGCTGTTCGCTTGTAAGATAAGCGGATACGGCATTAAACCAGGTAAGCTTATTAACTATTTTAATTCCCGATTGTTCTACCTGCCGGATGTATTCGTCTTTAATCGGAATATCTTCAATCGAAATAATTTCGTCGCCGAGATTTTTACGTCTTCGTTCTATTGCCCTGTCGGTTAGTTTATCGAGTGCCTGTTGATATAGATCGGAAGATTTGCTGAGCGTTTTAACATCGTTAACGGCTTTATCTTTAAAAT
>JAJRSV010000090.1 GCA_024278655.1 Bacteroidota bacterium
AATGGATGGAATACATTTCGGTTAATGATGTCGACAAAGTAATTGAAGAAGCGAAAAAACAGAACTGCACTATTTACAGGGAACCTTTCGATATAAAAAACAGAGGAAGGATAGCAATTTTTGCCGACAACCGCGGAGCACTTATTGCTGTAATAAATTCTTCCACTGGCGACCCGGAAGACCTCGAACCGGAATATAATAACTGGCTTTGGAATGAATTGTGGACCGATGACTTAAGTAATTCTATAGATTTTAATAAATCCCTTTTCGGTTACTCGATTGAAAAACATAAAACAAGAGACGATAAAGATTATATAATTTTCAGAACCGGAGAAAAACGAAGAGCGGGGATAATTGAAATTCCCGTTGATAATGTAAAACCCAACTGGCTTCCGTTTATTGCCGTAAAGGATGTTAAAACGGTGGAAGCAAAAGTTGATGAAGCCGGAGGCGAAATTCTTCTCGGCTCCGATGTAATTGCCGGTAACGAAGCGGCAATAATAGCCGATCCTTCCGGTGCCGTGTTTGCTCTTCATAACTGGCCTTTATCAAAAGAAATAATGGATAAGTTAAATGAGAACAATTAAAAAAATAATACTAATCTTATTATTGCTTTCATTGTTTTTCTTTGTTAATAGCTGCGGTGCAGGACACGTTACGGTTGGAGTGGGAGTTTATGTGCCGGGTGCGTGGGGTCCTTACGGCGGTTATTATCCTCCCGTAGGTGTTGGAATCGGTTATCCGATTTATTGATCTCGAAGTCTGTTAAGATATTTATGAACTAAATATTTCAATTCTTTCGTATCACATATCACGATTACTAACTTTGTTTTAATTCTATTGTCTTTTAACTTTAATTAAATAATCCACATTATTATTCAACAGGATAAAATTAAATGAAGATAGCCACCATATTAGGCAGTTTAAACAAAAACGGCTCCTGTGCACACGCCCTTAACATTATACACGATGAATTTAGAAAATCAGGTGACATTGAAATTATAACCATTGTTCCGAATGGCTTTACACTTCCCTTCCCCGGTCAGTCGCTAACAAATTCCGATGAAGATAAATTGCAAAAGCTTATATCGGAAGCGGACGGAATAATAATTACAACACCGGAATATCATGGAACCTTCAGCAGCATAGTTAAACTGATAATTGAAAATCTCGGTTATCCTTCGGTGCTTTCGGGTAAAGCAGTTTCTTTGTTAGGAGTAGCGGGCGGTTCGATAGGTGCAATAAAATCGCTCGAACACTTACGCAGTGTTTGCTCGCATATTGGAGCAATTGTTCTGCCGGGTCCTGTTTCAATTCCAAATGTACACTCCGTTTTCGATACTGAAGGAAATTGCCTCGATAAGAAAGTTGAAAAGCGGCTGCGAACCTTTGCAGTTGAATTGGTTACCTACACCGAAAAACATATTTGTCCCGAGCATGCTTTGGAAGAACAAGTAAGAGAAAAATCATAACGGAGATTATCTGAATGAAATTATATAAAACAATCAATCTATTTTTATTTATAACCGTAACGTTTGTATTAACTGTACAACCCGTTAACGGTTTTGTACAGGACGATGACCTTGCCTGGCCCAGAGAAGTTGAAGCAGAGAATGCAACAATATTAATGTACCAGCCGCAAATAGAAACGTTGACCGGTGATATGTTAACCAGCAGGGCTGCATTATCCGTTACGATGAAAGATTCTGTGAATCCCGTTTTCGGAGTAGTATGGATAGAATCGAAAATATTGGTGGATAAAGATGCACGGACTGTTGACGTACTCGGGATAACCGTTAAAAAAGTACGCTTTCCGAATGCCGAAAAACAGCAGGAAGAAAAACTTGCTTCGTTAATCGAAAAGGATGTGCCCACCTGGGATTTAACTTTTTCGTTGGATCGATTAATTGTCGGACTCGAAATAGCCGAAAAGGAAAAGATTGCAGCAAAAGATCTTAAAAACGATCCGCCGAATATTATTTATACTACTACCCCAGCGCTGTTGATTACAATTGACGGAGAACCGATACTTCAGAAAATAGAAAGCACAAATTTGCAATCTGTTGTTAACACTCCCTTCTTTCTTCTTTATGACACCGGTAGTAAAAAATATTATCTGAAAGGCGGCACAATCTGGTGGGAAGCAAATGATATCAAAGGAAAATGGGAAACAACTTCAAGTCCGCCGAAAGATGCAGTAGAACTTGCAAAGCAATATGATGAGCAGCTTAAAGAGGACGAAGAAGCATTGGAAATACTGAAAGAAGATATTCCCGAAATAATAGTTGCAACCGAACCAACCGAATTAATAGTTACAGACGGCGAACCGACTTTCGCTCCTGTCAGCAATACTGATCTGCTTTACGTGGAAAATGCCGGGAATGACTTGTTTATGGAAATAAATTCGCAGGAATATTTCATTCTTATTTCCGGCAGATGGTATAAGAGTAAGGATTTGAACGGACCATGGACTTACGTTGCGGCAGATAAACTTCCCGAAACTTTCAAAAACATTCCACCCGATTCTCCGCAAGGCGGAGTGCTGACAAGCGTAGCCGGAACAGAACAGGCGGAAGATGCAGTGCTCGATGCTTATATTCCGCAAACAAGCGCAATCGACAGAAACGATAAAAGCTTAGAAGTTACTTACGACGGTGAACCGCAATGGGAAGATATTGAAGATACCGAATTGCAGTATGCAACAAACACATCTTCATCGGTCATTAAATACGGCAGTACTTATTACGCCTGCGAAAACGCAGTTTGGTATCAGTCGAACACGCCGAACGGACCATGGGAAGTTAGTGTCGATATTCCCGCCGAAATTTATAAAATTCCGCCAAGCACTCCTGTTTATAATGTAAAATATGTTTATGTGTACGATTACACTCCTACGGTTGTTTACGTCGGTTACTATCCTGGTTATGTTGGTAGTTATGTTTACGGACCTACGATAGTTTACGGAACCGGATGGTATTATCGTCCATGGTATGGTCACTACTATTACCCGCGTCCGGTAACCTGGGGGTTCGGAGTTCACTACAATCCGTACACTGGCTGGAATTATTCGTTCGGTATAAGATTCGGCGGACCTCACTTATGGATGGGTTACGGATGGCATTCGTATTATCGTCACAGTTATTGGGGACCCCGCGGTTACTATGCCGGTTACAGGCACGGATACAGACATGGTTACCGCTCCGGATATTATGCAGGTCGACGAGATCAATACAGAAGAGACAGAGATTATAAACAAAACAGACCGAACAGAAACATTTACAATAAAAAAGAAAATATTAAAAGAAACAGGGATGTAACACGTGACAGAAAAAGAAAAGAGCCGAAATATTCCACTCGAAATAAAAACAATGTTTACTCCGACAGAAACGGAAACGTACACCGTAAAACTAACGACGGTTGGGAAAAACGAAATAAAAACGGCTGGTCGAAAGAGAACAAAAAGAATATAGATAAAAACCAGTTGAACAAAAAAAAGAACAACAGCAAT
>JAJRSV010000091.1 GCA_024278655.1 Bacteroidota bacterium
ATTGTTTCCTATTATGCCGTCGAGGATTGCATCTTCGATGGCTTTTTTTATCTCTCCGACTTTCTTCGATGGCTTTAAGTTGCACACTTCCATAATTGTTTCTCCCCTAACAGGCGATTGAAATGCGCGCAGTTTATCCTTTTCTTTTACATCGAGAACTTTTTTCATTACGTTCTCGTAATTCTGTAAATACTTACTCACCTTTTCAGGGTTTTTGCTTGTAATATCGGCTCTGCATAACGTTATCAAATCATCAAGCGCATCACCCGCCGAAACTATAAGCCGGCGTATAGCCGAATCGGTTACCTCTTCCTTTGCAAGCGCAATCGGTCTCAGGTGAAGGCGAACAAGCTTTTCAACATATTCGGCTTTGCTCATCGGAAGTTTTAATCTTCTGAATATCGGTTTAATCATTCTCGCACCGAGTTCTTCGTGACCGTGGAATGTCCAGCCGGTTCCTTCCACAAACTTTTTGGTCTTCGGTTTTGCAATATCATGAACCAATGCCGCAAAGCGGAGCCACACGTTATCTGTATTTTTTGCAATGTTATCAACAACCTGGCATGTATGCAGAAAAACATCTTTATGATGATAATCCTTCCTTTGGTCAACTCCTGCAAGGTTAGCTATCTCGGGAAAAACAATTTCCAAAACCTTTGTATCGAAAAGTAACCGGAGCCCGATTGAAGGTTTCGGTGTGGAAAGCAGTTTAAGGAATTCATCGGTTATTCTTTCCTGCGAAACAATTTTTAATCTGTCCCTTAATTTTTCGGCAGCTATTTTAATCGATTCATCCACTTTAAATTCCAGTTGAGCGGCAAAACGGAAAGCCCTTAATATACGAAGCGGATCGTCATCAAAAGTTATCAACGGATCGACAGGCGTTTTGATAAGCTTCTTTTTTATATCTTCGTAACCGCCGTAGGTATCAATCAACTCACCGAAGTTATTTTTGTTCATTGAAATTGCAAGCGTATTGATTGTAAAATCCCTGCGTGCAATATCGTCTAAAAAAGTGCCGGGTGTAACATCGGGCTTGCGGCTGTCGCGCCGGTAAGATTCTTTACGCGCACCGACGAATTCAAAATCCATATCGTGATATTTAAAATGTGCGGTACCGAAAGTTTTAAAGATTGTTATTCTTCCTACCTGCAGTTCTTTTGCCAGTTCCTTTGCGTATTGGTTTCCGTCGCCGACAATAAGTATATCGATATCGTCTCTTTTACGGTCAAGTATCAAATCCCTTACAAATCCGCCTACGATGTAAACCTCAACGTTCAATCGTTCGGCGGTTTTAACGGCGGCGGGAATAAATTTATATGTTTCTAATTCTTTTTTAAAATTCATACGGTAAAGTTAATACATCAACACTTAACATTTAATCAACCGGTTCTGCTTTGCTGCCGATTAACACGGCAATAGGTTTAAGCGGTTCTACTGCCGAACAAAATATTTTTATTACCGAAGCAATAGGAACTGCGAGAAACATACCTACGATTCCCCAAAGCCATCCCCAGAATATTAACGATATAAGAATGAAGACCGCACTCAAATCCATTTTACTTCCCATAAATTTCGGTTCGATGAGATTGCCGAAGATGTTTTGAGCGCCTACCAGAACTACTGCCAGCGATATTGAGGTGAATCCCAAACCGTACTCTAACAATCCGATTATTATAGGAAACACAGTTGCCAGAAGCGAACCGATATTCGGAATAAAGTTAAGAATGAAAGCCAGCAATCCCCATATAATTGCGAAAGGAATACCGTAAAACGAAAGAATAATTGTAAATACCAAACCGGTTATAAGACTGATAATTGTTTTGATAACCAGATATGCCTGAAGCTGAGAGTTTATCAAACCGATAGCTTGATGAATTTCATCACCCCTGCTTTTAAATGCAACTTTCAAGCGCTCCTCGAAGTTTTCTTTTCCCATAATCATAAATACCCAGAAAAGCATAACTACAAAAAACTTACTGAAAAGATTTGAAAACGAAGAGATGACGCCCTGAATAATTCCCGCATCCAAAAGTCGCTTTATAAGCGAACCCGCATTGAACTTTTCTATTTCGAAGCCGAACAATTTTGCCAATTCATCTAATGTGAGCTGGAAGGGACTAAGAATACTTTGTACGACTACGGAAAGTTTATCTCCGTATTCTTCAATTTTTCCGGAGAAGCCGCTCAGATTTGCAAAGATAATTAAACCGAGTAAATAAAATATTGCAAAGTTGAGCAGAAAAATCAGAACCAAACCGATGCTTTTAGGAATTTTGTATTTGTTCTTCATAATCAAAAGCAGCGGATGAAAAAGAAACGTAAGAAATATTGCAATTGTAAAAGGAACCGCAAGATCTTTGAATACCAGGAGAATATATACTATAACTACGGCAACCAGAAATCCTAATGAGTAGGCAATCATACTCAACTTTTTAGTATTAAGATTATCCATAATTAATTTTCATTTATGTTTAGTAATTTGTGTTTGCTTGCATTCTGAAAGAACCAATTTGCCATCCGGAATTGTTCAGTTAAAAGATACATAAAATTTCTGTCCGAATCATACCTTAACGCTAAAGCGGCATATTTTCTCGAATTGACAAAATCAGAGTGATTAAGTAAATATTTTGAAAGAGAATATGCGGCATAACTGCTTTCGAAATCCGTAACTTCAAATTTATGATTGAAATTTTTAACAAATGAATTAAAATCCTTATCCAAATATTCCGCTAAGTTTATCCATAGCGGAATAGTAAAGTACTCATAGCTTTCTACATTTAACTTATTAATGATATCATACTTTTGTGCGTAATCGCCCATTAGATATTTATTAATTAGCCCTGTTGTAATTAGTAATTTTCTTGTAAGCGAAATATTCTTTAACAGCGGAACGGGGTTTTGCTCAATTATTTTTGAGTAAAGTGAATCAGCTTTTGAAAAGTTATTAATCCCGGCGTAAGCGTCGGCTAATGCCAATTCCAGATTATAGTAATATGATGTGCCTTTAAATTTATCGATTTTATCTCTCAGCAGCTTAACCGATTCCGAAAACTTCTCAATCTTTTCGTTGCTTCGTACCAATCCCATAACAGCCGAATAGTTATCTGCCAGTTCATTTGCCTCAATAAATCGTGCTCGTGCTCCTTCGAAATCCTCCTTTCTCAAATGCTCCCATCCGTTCGAGAGTAGATTAGCAATTGCACGCGGACATACCTTTTGAAACAGCGAACTCCTTCCGAAATAATAGTTGGCTTTGTGAATGTTATCAGTCCCTTCAATTGAGGCTAAAAATGTATAATACCCATCGACTATTACATTTAATTGAACGTTGTAAGTCTTTGTAAATTCATTGGTTCCGTAATATTCTTTAAACTTATCGATTCCATATTTTTCAACAAGATAATGAATAAACGAACCGGCATAAACATACGAAAGCGATGAAGGTTGGTTGTAAAAGCCGAAACTTGTCAGTAATGCTTTCAAATCGATCCTGTAATCGTTTGCATAAGCCAACGCAGCCATATAATTGATATCATTGCCACCGTACAAGCCGTTGGCGGCAGATGCAATCCCTTCGATGAGAACAGGATTTAAACCTCCTGCAAGCTTTAAAATTCCTGCTCCGAATTCAGCGGTAAAACAGTGGGCTATTTCGTGTTTAAGCGTTTGCTCCGCATTATCAATCGATACATAAAGCTGGTTAAGCCAGGGCTTTGCAACGTCGGCATTTTTCGAACCGAACAGTTCCTTTTTCTGATTACTGTCTTTGAAGATGAAAGCACAAATTTTTTCTTCCGGTTCAGATTTAAAATACTTCATCAAACTTTCGTAGTAATACTCCCCTTTCAAAGCCAGCAATTCGGCTTCAGCATCAGGAATGTTTTTACCGAAATGAAAAACAAAATGCTCCGACTCAATTTTCTTTTCCAGTTCTCCTTCCAATCTTCCGGATGTAGTTGAATATCCTAACACAGGCGAAAGAAAGTAAAAAATTCCTGCAACAGCTAATGCCGAAAAGATGAACAGGTTTTTCAGATTTTTCTTTTTTTCCTGAATAAGATTCACGGCAATTAAAAACAACCCGCCGAAGTAAAGAAGGTTGATAAGTCTGTACGAGATAAGCTTAAACGATACATTTATTCCCTCATCGTAAATTGCACCGGGAAAGTAACCGATTACCGGATTGTAAAAGTAAACCTGCGGATTAAAATAGAACTCGACACCAACAATCAGCAGAATAATTACATACAGAACAATCACCGCAAGCCGCCGGAAACGTTTCAGATAAAGATTAACAGGCATACTAATGCCCGCACCAATCACAACCGAAGGAAAAGTTAAAAACAGATAATAGAGAACTCCGTCGGTAAATGAACAAAATCCTGTAAACAACGAATTTGTAACTGAAACGGTGAACGGAACAAGTAGAAAGAAAAGAAATGATTTGAATAGTTCCGTTATAAATTTCTTTTTACTCTCAAGCGGATTCTTTTTAAAATATTGCACCGTGTAAAGAGCACTCAACAAAACAAGCAAAGTAGAATTGACAACGGCAAATTCAAAACCGAAAACACGGGTAAGAGGAAGATTGAGAAGAAAAACATTTACAACAAAGATTACAAAGAGATAAGAGACTAAGTTATACCGCCATTTAAAAATCTTTTTCATATAAAACAATTAGTATTCTTTACCCGAAACTCTTTGAATATCGGCGCCGAGTGTTTGCAGCTTCTCCTCTATCCGCTGATAACCTCTGTCGAGATGATAAACACGCAGCACTTCGGTTGTTCCTTTTGCCGCAAGTCCGGCAAGCACAAGCGATGCGCTCGCACGTAAATCGGTTGACATTACCTTAGCGCCGTGAAGCTCCTTCACGCCTTTAACAATTGCAGTGTTTTCAACAACGTTTATATCGGCACCTAAACGGACAAGTTCGGGAACGTGCTTGAATCTATCGTAATAAATCGTGTCCTTAACAGATGAAGTTCCATCTGCAAGGGACATAAGCGCCGTCCATTGTGCCTGCATATCGGTCGGAAAACCGGGATAGATGGAAGTAGCGACATCGGTAGGTAAAATCTCCGCATCCGATGCATCGATTGAAACGGATTGTGCCCCGGTAATCAATTTGCATCCGGCTGATTCCAGTTTACTCAACACTGCACCAAGTAAATCGGGTTCGATATTCTCCAATGTTATATTTCCGTGCGTTATGGATGCGGCAATTAAAAGTGTTCCGGCTTCAATCCTGTCGGGAATCGTATCCATTTCAACCGGGGTCAGTTCATCAACCCCCTCTATTGTAAGTGTCTTGGTTCCAATCCCTTCTATTCTTGCACCCATTTTAACAAGATACACGGCAAGGTTGGTAATTTCAGGTTCGATGGCGGCATTGTTAATAATTGTTGTTCCATCGGCAAGCACGGCAGCCATTAAAGTGTTACCGGTATCACCGACGGATGAAATATCGAAGTAGATTTCGGCGCCTTTAAGCCGGTCGGCTTTAGCATCAATGTACCCGTCCACAAAATTTATCTCCGCTCCCATCTTTTCAAGTGCCTGAAGATGAAGATTAATCGGTCGTGGTCCCCAGGCGCATCCGCCCGGCAGCGATACCTTTGCCCTGCCGTACTTACCAAGCAGAGGACCAAGCACATACACCGACGCCCTCATCTTTTTTACATGTTCGTACGGAGCCGTAAACTCATTAATATTCGATGTATCAATTTCAAGCGTGTGATTTTCAAATTCGATTTCGGCACCGAGATGCCTGAGCAGTTTTATCATCGTGTAAACATCATTCAACTCGGGCGTGTTATATAAAACCGATTTACCCGGTGCAAGCAAAGCGGCAGGCATCAACGCCAGCGAAGCGTTTTTCGCTCCGCTAACCGTAACTTTACCTTTAAGCTGTTTACCGCCGTTAATTACAAACTTATCCACAATTCCTCTAATTAATTATAACAGAATGGAATCTTAATAATTCAAATTATATATAGCAAATAGTAAAATCAATCGGGTTGAGTTAATTGGAAGATAACGGAAACTCAGAAGGATTTAACTTTGACAGGCATCGTGAAGTTAAACTCCAGGTTCAATAATTATCATCGAATAATCATCGGGCGCACCGCGTTTAACAACTTCCTTTGCAATTGTACTCAAACATTCCTCTATATCCGGTTCCTGCAAATAACCTTCAAGCTCGTCATCGGATATAACCGCAGTAACTCCATCGGTACATGCTAAAAAGCGGTGTTTGTCTTTCGAATTAAGAATAACCTTGCTCAAATCAACATCAATTTTAGCATGCTCACCCAAAGCCCTCATAATAATATTTTTATTAGGATGACGCGAAGCATCTTTGACGGTTAAAAAACCCGTATCGAGCATCTGCTGAACCAGCGAATGATCTTTTGTAAGCTGATACAAGCTTCCGTTTTTCAAATCGTAAATTCTCGAATCGCCAATATGTCCCCAGTACATATAGTGATCCTTTAAAAATAAAACATCGGCAGTAGTTGCCATTTTGGTTCTTCTCTGTTCTTTATGAGTCAGGTTGTAAAGAACAGTGTTGGCTTCCAATATCGAATCTTTCACACGGGTAAGATAGTTATTGCATGTTTGGTTGGTAAAGTAAGATTTAATAGTATTAATACATATATCGGACGCTTTTGCAGCTGAGGTCTGCCCTCCTAAACCATCGCAAATAACGCATAGTATTCCGCCGTCAAGTTCGTGTGTAAGGACCGAATCTTCGTTAAGCCTTTTTTTCAAACCACTTTCGGAAATTGTTGAAACCTGGTATGTCATATCCCGCCTTTTAAGGTTCTGAATCAAACAAAAACAAATCTATCGCTTAATTTATAATAATTCGGGATAAAATTCACGTAATTTGAACAATTTTTTCTTTCCACCGTCAATAGCTGTTAAAATGGATTAAGCGCCACTTAATCGAATTGATATACTCCGAAGCAGGCAGTATATTTAAAGTCTGTTTTTAATAAATTAGTTGAAAAAGTTCATTTTTAGATAAAAAACAGATTGTTCTTAGCAAAAATTTTTGCGAGAATGGCGGAATTGGTAGACGCGCTAGATTTAGGATCTAGTACCACTTAGGTGTCGGGGTTCGAGTCCCCGTTCTCGCACAAGTTTTCATACCAATAATAAGTTATCTATAAACAAGTTAAGATGAGGTTCCAGTGGAGTTAAACGTTAAGGAAATTTCTGCATCCGAAAAAGAGATTGAAGTAACTCTGACTTATGAAGAAATAAAGCAGGATATTGAAGCCGAAGTAAGAAAGCAAACAAAATCTATTCAGTTGCCCGGTTTCAGAAAAGGCAAAGTGCCTATGCATATAATTAAAAAGCGTTTCGGCGATGCACTTGAGTTGGAAGCTTCGGAAACGGTTGCCAATAAAAGATTTTGGGAAATAGCCGACGAAAAAGAATTGAACCCGATAGGCAGACCCGTAATGACCGATATTCAATTCAAACCGGGTGAAGACCTTCACTTTAAAGTTAAATACGAAGTGTTACCTACCATTGAAGTAAAAGATTACACGGGTCTGGAAATTGAAGTTCCCGACCTGAAGGTTACACAGGAAGAAGTTGACAAAGAGATTGACTACATCATTCGTACAAACCGGACTACTGAAGATGCGGATATTGTAGGCGATGATAACAACTACATTCTCGAAGTCGATTTGTTCAAACTGAATGATAAGGGCGAACCCGAAACCGACAAGCCGGAAAAAATTCAGATCGACTTAACGCAGGAAGGCGTTAATAAAGAGATAATTGAAAATGCTAAAGGGAAAAAAGCCGGCGATTCTTTTACGTTCGGATTTGATGACGAAAGAACGGTTCAGAATGAAGAAGGTAAAGAGGAAACGGTTAAAGATCATTATGAATATAAAATAGTAATTACCGGTATTAAAAAAATTATTGATCCGGAACTGAATGAAGAGTTTATCAAAAAGATAACGAAGGACAGGGTATCATCGCTGGAAGAGTTGAAGAAAGATATCGAAAAGGATATTCAGAATTACTACGATAAGCAGATGGAAGAGATTACAGAGGGCAGCTTGATTGAGAAGATAATTAAGAATAATGATTTTAAACCCCCTGTAACTTTAGTTAATAACGTACTCGATAACCTGATTGAAAACGAAGTGCAGTATATGAAAAAACAGGGTGTTACTAATGTCGATACGAAAGCCCTTCGCGAAAAATATGCAAAGACTGCGGAGAACGATGTTAAGTGGATATTGATTAAGCAGGAGATTATCAAAAAAGAAAATATTGAAGTTACCGATGAAGACTTGAAAGAACTTGCCGAAAAAGAAGCTGAAAAAACCGGTATATCGGTAGATAAGTTGATGAACTTCTATAAAAACTCAGACCAGAAAGACAAACTTACTTACAAGAAATTATTCGACTTTTTGAAAGAGAAAAATACTATCAAAAAAGTTGATCCGGAAAAATTTAAGAAAACTCAAACAGAGGCAGTACAATGAAAAAACATGCAGAAATTTACAATCAGTTAGTTCCTTATGTAATTGAGCAAACCGGACGCGGCGAACGCGGAATGGACATTTATTCCCGTCTGCTGCGCGAAAGAATTATTTTTATCGGTATGCCTATCGATGATCATATTGCGAGCTTGACTATTGCACAGTTAATCTTTCTTGAAGCGGAAGATTCTGAAAAAGACATCAATCTTTATATAAACACACCGGGCGGAAGCGTTACCGCCGGTTTAGCTATTTACGATACGATGAGATACATTAAACCCGATGTTGCTACAATCTGCGTTGGAATGGCTGCAAGTATGGGAGCTATTCTTTTGGCAGGCGGTGCCGAGGGTAAAAGATCATCGCTGCCTCATGCAAAAATAATGATTCATCAACCATGGGTTGGCGGAATTCAGGGACAAACTTCCGATATAGAGATTCACGCTAAAGAGATGATTAAAACAAGAGATACCCTTTATAAAATTTTAGCAAAACACACCGGCAAACCGCTGGAACAAATAGCAAAGGACTGCGACAGGGATTACTTCCTTACTGCTGAAGAGGCAAAGGAGTATCACCTGATAGATAACATCCTCGAAACCCGAACCGGTGCAGAGAAGAAAAAATAATTTTTTCCCTCCAACTACATTAATAAGGGGCGTATATTTTAATGCGCCCCTTTTTAATTTACCAGTGTGCTGTTAAACACTATTCATTAAATATTAACTTGTCTTATCTTTAATTATCTTTTATCTTCATGGTTAATTATCTCTGAAAGTTGAAACAGAATGATTGGTCACAGGTTTACACAATACATACCGGACGACTCATCCAGCAGCGGATTTGATAAGCTGTTTAATCTTTTTATGCAGCTTATACTGATTACATCGGGCGACGTTTCGGAAGCGCTGAACTGGATGAACCAGTTGGACAGGAAATACAACCTGACCGACGACAGCTACGGTATGGGTGATTTTATTGATGACCTGAAAAAGAAAAATTACATCGAAGAACAAAGCGGTAACGCTTTACACCTTACGGCAAAAAGCGAGCAGACAATCCGCCGCCGTTCACTCGAAGAGATATTCACCAAGCTCAGAAAATCTGTCCGGGGAAATCACACTACTCCCTTTTCCGGGCACGGCGATGAATCAACTTCGGAGCGGCGTGAGTTTTACTTCGGCGATTCGATTGACCAGATTGATATGACGAGTTCGATAAAAAATGCACAGATAAATCATGGGCTTGACGATTTTAAACTCACCGAAAAAGACCTCGAAATTGAAGAGCGCGATTACAAAGCTTTAAACTCAACTGTTTTGATGATTGACATCTCGCACTCGATGGTGCTTTACGGCGAAGACAGAATTACTCCCGCTAAAAAAGTTGCAATGGCACTATCGGAACTGATAACTACAAAGTACCCGAAAGACACACTCGATATTATTGTTTTCGGAAATGATGCATGGCAAATTCAGATAAAAGACCTGCCTTATTTACAGGTCGGACCTTATTACACAAATACGGTTGCCGGAATTGAACTTGCAAACGATATTCTGCGAAGAAGAAAAACAAACAACAAGCAGATATTTATGATTACCGACGGTAAACCTACCTGCTTAAAAGTCGGTGCGCGCTATTATAAAAACAGTTTCGGACTTGACAGAAAAATTTTGAATAAAACTCTTGACCAGGCGGCACGCTGCCGGAAGTTGGGAATAACAATTACAACGTTTATGATTGCACGCGACCCGTACCTGCAGGAATTCGTTCGCGAATTTACAAAGACAAATAACGGCAGGGCTTACTACAGCAACTTAAACGGTCTCGGAGATTTTATTTTCGAAGACTATATCAGAAACAGAAGAAAAAGAGTTTACTAAACTTAAAAAAGGATTTATGAATCAGTTATCGATAAAAACTTTAGGCGAACTTAAAACAAGCGGTTACAAACCGAAATCCATTAAAGATGAAATGCGAGATAATCTCATCACTTACCTGAAGAAAGGAATAAATCCTTTTGAAGGAATAATCGGATACGATGAAACCGTTATTCCCGAGCTGCAAACGGCTATCCTTTCAAGGCACAATATTATTTTACTCGGATTGCGCGGACAGGCAAAAACTAAAATTGCACGCCTGCTTGTAAACTTACTGGATGAATATATTCCTGTAATAGAAGGAGCGGAATTAAACGATGATCCGTTGAATCCCCTTTCGGTTCAGGCAAGAAAGATAATTGAAAGCGAAGGAGACAACACAAAAATAAAATGGATGCACAGGGAAGAAAGGTATACCGAAAAACTTGCAACACCCGATGTATCGGTTGCGGATTTAATTGGCGATGTTGACCCGATAAAAGCTGCGGCGCTCAAACTCCCCTACTCCGATGAACGTGTAATCCACTTCGGGCTAATTCCCCGCTCGCACAGATGCATTTTCGTTATAAACGAATTGCCCGATCTGCAGGCAAGAATTCAGGTTGCACTTTTTAACATACTCGAAGAGCGTGATATTCAGATACGAGGATTTAAAGTAAGACTGCCGCTCGATATTCAATTTGTATTCACTGCCAACCCCGAAGATTATACAAACCGCGGTTCAATCGTTACTCCGCTAAAGGACAGAATCGACAGCCAGATATTAACTCATTACCCGAAAAGCATCGAGCATTCACGGTTGATTACAGAACAGGAAGCTAATCTTACCGACGAGCAGAAGAAAATAAAAGCGGATGACCTGTTAAAGGATCTTATCGAGCTGATAGCATTCGAAGCCCGTTCGAGCGAATACATTGATGAGAAAAGCGGTGTATCGGCACGGTTAACTATCTCCGCTTTCGAAAACCTGATTAGCACGGCAGAACGCCGTAACATCCTGAACAACGAAGAAGAAACAATCCTTCGCATAAGCGACCTCTTCGGAGTGATTCCGTCAATCACGGGCAAGATAGAACTTGTTTACGAAGGTGAGCAGGAAGGTCCGTATAAAGTCGCGCAAATCTTAATCGGTAAAGCGATAAGAAATTATTTTGCAAAACTTTTTCCGGCGCCCGAAAGTTTTAAGAACGTTCCCGAATCGAATCCGTATAACAAAATTGTTCAATGGTTCAAAAAAGGAAAAACCGTCGATTTATTATCAACTCTTTCGAATAAAGAGTATAAAAAAGTTCTTAACGGAATTCCCGGTTTGAAAGAAGTAGTCGATAAATATTTTCCCGATGAAAAACCGGAGACGAAACTTCTTTTAATGGAATTTGTTCTTTTTGGTCTTTCGGAGTATTCGATGCTCAGCCGCTTCCGGCTCGAAAACGGTGTGCAGTTTAAGGATATGTTAAGCTCTATGTTTACGATGAGTCCGGAAGAAGATGCGGAAAACGACTCGCAATTATTCGATGACGATATAATATAACTTTTATCCCCAACGTTCAATTTCTTATATTTTGATCCTGGAAAAAACAAATTCATAAGGAAGTGGAAAAGAAAAAAATATTAATAATCGGTCCGGCATATCCTTACCGCGGCGGCAATTCGCTTTTCGTTGCCCAAACGTACGAGATTTTAAAGAACGATTTCGATGTTAAAATTTTTAACTTCAAGCTTTTGTACCCTTCGCTACTCTTTCCGGGCACAACACAATTCGACAAGAGCGAAAAAATTGTTTACAAACCTCCAAACGAAAGGATACTGAATTCGATAAATCCTTTTAATTGGTTTGCGGTTGCAAAAAGAATAAAACAGGAAAATGCAGACCTCGTTGTATTCGATTGGTGGCATCCGTTTTTCGGACCGGCTTTGGGTACTATCACCCGGTTAATCAAAAGTAAATACAAAAACAAAATACTTTTCATCACCGAAAATGTTGTATCGCACGAAGCGAACAGGATTGATAAAGTTCTTACCCGCTACGGTTTAAAAGAAGCGTCTATGTTCCTTGCTTTATCGAAACAGGTTGAAAAGGAACTCCGGCAATTTGCAAAAGGAAGAAAGATATACCGCTCCGTGCTTCCTTCGTACGATTGCTATACAACTGATGAAACCTTTGATAAAAATGAACTGAGGGATGAACTAAATATTAAACGGAATGCTACTGTTCTTTTGTTTTTCGGATACGTGCGTAAATACAAGGGGCTGGATATTTTACTCGAAGCAATGCCCGAAATTATCCGCATCCATCCCGATACATATTTAATAGTTGTAGGAGAGTTTTACGACAAGCCGGAAACCTACACTTCGATTGTTGAAAAAAATAAATTAAACAGTAACGTAAAAATATTGAACCGTTTTGTTCCCAACGAAGAAGTGGCTAAGTATTACAATGCAGCAGATGCAGTTGTTCTGCCTTACAAAAGCGCTACACAAAGTGCCGTGCTTAATGTGGCTTACTCATTCAAAAAACCTGTTATAGTTACTAATGTTGAGGGACTTGCCGAGTTTGTTGAAGACGGAAAAACCGGGGTCATCGTAAATCCTGATTCGGTAGATGAAATTGTTAAGGGCTACGGGAAATTTTTAGAATTAAAAGATAGCGTCGATTTCAAAACACACATTGAAAAGAGGAACAAAGAAAATTCGTTCGAAAACCTTCCGGCACTAATTAAAGAGATGTTGAATGAAGCGGAAAGTAATTAACTACTCTTCGGGTTTATCCTTGCCGATTTTCAGCACATTGTTTTTATCATCGGGGTTTTTATTTTTAGTCGATTTAAATAAATCAAGAATATCCGAGCTCTTCCCTTTTTTCTTCTTTTTCCTTTTAATTTTATGACTGCTCTCGGTTCTTATGTTTTCTAAGAACTTTTTAAAATCTTTACTTTCCGGTTGCTTAACCGGCTCCTGCTCGATTTCAACTATTGTACTGTCATCTTTTATTTCAACTTTCCTCAGCTTTATTGGCAGCAGGGTCTGCACTTTCCGGAAGTCTTCGTAATCGGTCTTTTCTTCATCCGATAAATTATACCGCTGTACGTTTTCCTCGTCCTTCGCGGTTTTACTTATATTTTCATTAACACTTCTAAAATTAAGCTGGTCATCGCGACCTGCTGCAATTGTTTCATCCCTTCCCGAGGCAGCATTTTCACGGGCAGTAATAATACCGGCATCCGGTTCTTTCTCTATTCTTTCACGCTCTTTAAATTCAAGTGGCAATTCTTTTCCTTCAAACGAAGTAGCGTAAGAAGGAATTCTTTCCTGTCTCGCCGCAACTTCCGACCGTTCGATAAAATTCTCTTCCTTCTTATCAACTACACCTTTATCTTTATCGCCCGATTTAATTTTCTTTTTTGTTTCCGGAATAAAAATAAAATTATCCCGCTCTGCTTTGGCTTTTTTCTTTTTCCTTATTTTTTGATGCTCAAACAATTCATCTAACAGCAACTGATCGTTTTGTGTGATTGCGTCATTCGCCGTCAGATCGATTGAAAATTTTTCGGAGTAATTGGTTACACCTTTGTATTTGCTAACGGAAATTAAGCCCACCTGCTGAATTTTAAAACGGAAGTACTCATACATTTTTTCATTCAGAATCGATTCGATAGCATCAACCGCATAAACCGGATCGGTGAAGAACAATTCCGGAATTTTATCGACGTAAATTCTTATTCCATAGTTTGTTTCAGGAAGTTTCAACTCCGGCACGTTTGTAAGTAACCTGTAGATGACAAGGTTTTTAGGAAAGTATTCGGAAATTAATTTTTCAACCTGCCCGAGACCTATTTTCCGGTGATGTAACCGGGGATCGTTCCTGAATATAATCCTGTAATTATAATCTTCGTCTGTGGAATTACGTGAATAAATGACGAAATCATTTTTTTTGGCATTTCTTGTTTCAAGCAGCATATAGTTTTAGCTTAACCAACTATGAATTGCAAAAATTTAAGTCTAATATTAATTGAATAAAATTAAAGATACAAAAAAGCCGGGCATTAACCCGGCTTTTTAACATAATTTTATACGTCTCTTATTTTAAAAGAATCATCTTTTTCGTATTCACAAAATTACTGCCGTTGTTACCGGCGGCTCTTAACTCATACAGGTAAATTCCGCTGCTTACTTTTAAGCCGCTGTCATCGGTTCCGTTCCAGGTAACAGTATAATTACCCGGCGTTACTTCCTGGTTAACAATAGTAGCTACGGTTTGTCCGAGCATATTGTAAATAGTAATAGTAACGTTGGATTCAACAGGTACCGAGAAGTTAATTACAGTAGTCGGGTTAAACGGGTTTGGATAGTTCTGCGATAACACAAACTCTCCCGGTACTGAGGTGTTCTTCTCGTCGGGATTAACCGAGCTAACATTACCGTTAACGGCATAAGCCAGACCTAATACACCGGTAAAGTTTATATCGCCGACCAAAGTACCGGAACCGTCGTTTTTGTTAATACTAATTAACTGAGCCACATCATTATCCCCACCTATTATTCCGTAAAGGTCGCCGTTTTCATCGAAAGCAAGGTCGTTAGTTTTTACACCAAATCCTGTTAGCCCAACGAGCGTTGATGTACCTGTAGTTAAATCGATAGTATAAATATTATCTTTTCCGCTGCCGATAACAATTTTCTTAACCGCATACATAACGTTAGTGGTCGGATCTATTTCAATTGCGGTTAATTGAATATCCGCTGTATCAACCACCGAAATAGTTCCGTTGGATAAATCAACGGTATAGATTATTCCTATCTGACTTGCAATATACATCGTACCCGATGAATCGAATGTTACCCCAACAACGTTTCCTACATCCAGCGTATGTTGAGTGAAAGCATCGCCACCCGTACCGTTTATCCTAACCAATTCGGTAGTATTTGATGTTGTAGATACTCCGTACAACACGCTTGTAACCGGGTCAGCAGTTATACTGTTCAAATCGTCAAAGTTCGATGGACCTAAAAGAGTTCCTTCGCCAGTAGATTTATTAACAGTAATAGTTACCCCGTTTTCCACAGTTCCGGTTGAAGCATAGAAAAATCCGGTAAATGCCGGTTCTATAAGAAAAGCAGTTCCGTTAAGAATTAATCCGTCGAAGTTCGGATCGTTATCGTCAAAAGCCATTAACTCGCTATAAATTGCCGGGTCAACCGGATCGAATTGAATCTCGAGGTCCAAGCTATCGAAAGTATTTAACGTAACAGGATAATTCAAACTCGTTAGTAAAGTAAACGGACCAGCTGTTGGAGTGATATTATTAATCACCAATGGTGAATCGCCGTAGTTTGCAATGGTAATTACTTTTGTTAATGGACTTGAACCGATTTCAAGTTCTCCGAATTCCACTGGGTTAGACTCTGTAAAAAGAGAAACACCTGAATAGGGCTTCATTCTTATTTCCGTCAGCCAGGTTCCCCATGTATTCGTTGCCGCTGCATATTCCGAGAACAACCAGATGTTGGCTTGATTTACCGGATCGAGAGATGCCATCAAGTAATCGCCCCAACGATTTCTTGAACCGCCGAATGTTACCACATAATTTCCCTGACCTTCCATCATTACTTTACTTGGGCTTAATCCCGGGGCATCGGTTCCTCTTTTAGTTGAGTAGAATGCACCAATATATTCCGTATCGGCAGAACGGCTGTAAGTAATCGCTAAGTTATGGTCTGCATCAACAGCAATTGCGGGATATATGTAGTAGTATCCCTGAGCGCCTTGTTCTACCTGCTCTAATATCGCATGTGTATTTGCATCAATTACAAAATATTTTATACTGCCGTTTTGCGAAAACTGAGAGTTTCTGATAGCGTGGACAGCATAAATTTTACCATCGCGTAAAATAGGAGCATTTCTTACAGAACTCCCTCCGCTTTCCAGTCTCGGATTACCGCCTCCCAACTGATTTGCTTTAGGTGCGGGTCCGTATGTTGGAACTGTTATTCTCACACCGGAAAGAGTTGGAGAACCTACCGGATCATCAATCCAGTATAATACATAATAATTTCCGCCCTGTCTGTTTGCCCAAACAAAATAACTTCTGTTCAATCCCGCATCATAAGAAATTGTAGGATGAATTACATCCAAGGAACTCGAAGCATTACCCGGATCTCTTATACTCCAGATATCCTGCCAGGTAAAACCGTTATCCTGAGCAGCATATAATTCCGCTTTATTAATTATTCTTATTTTATTATACAGGTATGAACCACCAAAAGTAAACTGGCGAGACATAATGTAAATTGCCTGATCGTCATACCCTATCTGAGGATAATCGCCCCATGTATTTGTGTTGTTGTTTCCGTTTGTCTTGGCATTTATTGCGTACATATACCAGGTGCCTAACGGATCTTCATCATCGGAAAATGCTATTATAAAGAAAGCTGTTTGAGTGCCGTTGTTCTGGTTATCCCACAACATAAACCATCTTCCTTCGTAGTGGTCGTAAATAATCTGAGGATCGAATGCACCCGGATTTGGAAGAACCTGACCGCACCAGGCATCGGCACTTATATTTTTCAGTACATTGCCGTCTCTGTCGTAAATATAAAATCTTGTATTAACCATGGCTATAACGTGATTAGGTCCGACAGCCATATGAGGATCGGGAGGAATGGAGTTAGTCATAGGAATTGCAGAGAAACTATTGAGTTCGAAACTTGTACCTATACCTCCTCCTGTAGGCGATGAGTATGCATTCTCATCTTCCACATAAACATAATTATCATAAACCTGTTTTGCCGTCTGATCAATCAACATACCGAAATCCGGATCCTGAACTTCAATTACTCTGCGCTCTCCGGTTTGGTCGCCGCCAACTGGCATTGAGAAATCGTCTGTTGTAACTATTATACCTGAACTTACACTACCCTGCGCGGGACCGCTGTACTGCTGCGCAAAAGTAAATGCAGAAAATAAAATAACAAGCACTACGGCTATGTTATAAGTAACCTTCTTCATATTAGCCTCTAATATATTTTTTTAAAATTTTGAATTATAGTTTGAAGTGAAGTTAAATATATAAGAAATATATGTCAATTTATTAATATCTGCTTTAAAAGTCAGTAGAACAAGCAATTATTTTTTACCGCTGTATGCAAACAACAATGAACGCAGTAACCAATTACTTGCCTAAATTTTTCCTGACCTGCTCCAATACATAGTCAGCTACTGCTTTAGCTTCATTAGGTTTTAAGCCGGGGTTAGGCATTGGGGGATAATCCGGATTAATCTTAACAGGATTCCTTATAAATGCTATTAACTGAATCTCCTTACCAAAATATTTTGGTACCACTTCGTTATGAGGAGGACCGACAAGCTTGGTTTCGAAAGTATGGCAGGAAGCGCATTTCACTTTATAAATTTCTTCGCCGCTTATCTCTACCGGTCCGCTCTCTCCTTTTAAGTCTGCAAGGTATTTCTCAAAATCTGCCGCAAGCACTACCGATTCCTTTTTGGTTGAATTGCTTATAACCATCTGATCGCTTATGATAATTGTAAGAACCGTAAAGAGCAGTGTAAAAAAGAGTAATGCAGTAAACTTGCTGCTGAATCTTGTAAGTATCATATATAGAAAATGATAACCGAGGAATAGTAAAAAAATACCGATTACTATATAAGCAAACACTCCTCCCGAAAGGTAATCGCCCGGAATAATGAGAAGGTTAAAAAACATAATAACAGGTAAAAGTATCGTAGCCGTAAAAGTAATCTTCAAACCGATGTTTTTAACAAACTTACCGTATTCTTCATCGGCTTTGGCTCTGGCATTATCGGCATAAAAGAATCCGAAAAGAATAGCTCCGCCTGTAACCGCAAACGATGCAACAAGAAAGAAAATGAAGCGGATAATAACTATCGAAGTGAAAAAATCACTAATCGATCCGGAAGGAGTCCATTTGCCGAAGAATGCGGCAACGGTCATTCCGGTAACAAAAACCCATAAAGCAGCAAACAAAATAATCAAACCGATTAAACCAACTATTGCATTTACCGATTTGAATTTTTCAAATGAATATCTGTAACCGTATATAAAAATTAATGACACTGTTATAAGTATAAGCGAAGCTGCAAGAAAACTTAAATTAGTAGTTTCTGCCTGCTGCAGCAATTGAGAGAAAATTAATATCGATGTAAAAACCGGAACCACACCTAAAATAATTCCAACCCATTTATTAATAGTAACCAGTTCAATTACATCTTTCGAAAATCTTCTGTACTTTTCATCGAGATAAACTTTTTCTCTGCGTTTGTAAAATAAAGACAAAGCTGTTCCCCAAAAGATTGCACTGATAAAGGGAATGAACAAAAACAAAACCAACACAAGCATATAATGCATCAATTCAATATGCTCTGCTGATTGCGGTAAAGCTAAATCTTTAAGAAACTCCATTTATATTCTCTCTCACAATTAAATTATAAGTTTATCGATTGATACTAATAGAACTACTAATAACGCGAAAACGTTTATGTCTCTAAAAGCAAATCTGAACGATATCCTGTTTTCCGATTTTTTTATCAACTTAAGTGCATTGTACGTTAACCAGATACCCGCAGCAAATAACAGAATATTTATCACGGGAATTTTTATAATTCCGAAGAGCGGAATCAATAGCCCGGTTACTACGGTAGCAACCATCCAAACCATTGTAATTCTTGCCAACTGCTCACGGTCGAAAACATCGGTAAGCGTAGGGAAGCCGGCTTGTTTGTAATCTTTATCCAACACCAAAAGCAGCAGCCAGAAATGCGGAATCTGCCAGATGAAAAAGAAGAATGAAATTACAATTATCTGCGGATCGAAAATATTTCCGCCTGCGGCAACCCAACCTACAGCCGGCGGTATTGCACCAACTAATGAACCGGGGATTATTGCCAGAGGTGTTTTCTTTTTCAGCTCGGTGTAAATTCCGTTGTACCAAATTAAATTCAACAGTGCTAATCCCAATGCAAGCTCGCCCGAATATGTAAACAGAATAACCGAACCAATCACAACAAGCGTAACTGCCAGGGTTAACGCCTGCATTACCGTAACTCTTCCCGATGGAATCGGTCGGTTTTTCGTCCGGTCCATCAACGCATCGGAATCTTTTTCCTGAATATGATTTATAACAGCCGAACCGCAGGCAAGCAAAAGAATACCGATGCTTACAGGCAGCAGTCCTATATTAATCTTTCCTATTGCCGCAATGTAACCTAATGCTGTTGTAACAGTAACAAAAAATGTTATTCTTATTTTTGTCAGTTCGGCTAATATGTTCAGTTTGTTTTTCAAATTCTTCTTACGTTAAAATATCAGTTGTTATTTTTTATCTGTTATAAAGCCAGTTGGCAAATTCATCTTCCGGGAGCACAACAATTTTTGCATACATACCGGAATGATTTAAACCGCAATACTCGGCACAAGCTATATCGTATTCTCCTAATTCCTGTGCGATAAACCATGCACGTCTTTCACGTCCCGGGTAAACATCTTTTTTAATTCTGAATGCCGGAATAAAAAACGAATGACTCACATCGTTGGAATGCATAACCACCACTACGGGTTGATTAATGGGTACAAACAAAGTATCGGATCTTACTCCGTTGTCGTACCGGAAATCCCATTTCCACATTTGTGCAGTAACATCAATAGTCAATGCATCTTCCGGGATATCGGACATTTCCTTATAACCCGTCCATCCGTACCAGAACAAAATCATTACTAAGATTGTAGGTATAATCGTCCAGGTAACCTCCAGCCACGTACTGCTGTGGATATTGGTTGCTTTCGGATTTCTCTTTCTGCTGTACTTAAAAACAAAAACCAGCATCAATACCGTAATCAGCAACAGGAAAAATATTGATAAACCCAGTGCGGCGATAAATACGCCGTCAACCGATTCTATAAAATTCGATGCGCCACTTGACATTTTATTCCCTTATTGAAACGAATAATCAGAAAATAATAAAAATAATGATATAGCGAGAAACAATATTGCAACAATAACAAACATCTTAAAGGTTTTACTCTCGCTTCTTAAATGCATAAATATTGTTAACACCAAATACGCTTTAACCGAAGCAATTGTCATTGCCGTAATAACCGTTGCGCCGCGAATGTTTGTTCCGGCTACTGCTACCGTTAATCCGGTCAGTGCCAATAAAGCAAGCCAGACTAAAATATAAACCCCATATCCATGTGAATGTTCAACAGAACTATCGTGCTTTTCCATATAACTCCGTTAAGTAATTAAGTAGAATAATGGGAATAAGAAAATCCATATAATATCTACAAGATGCCAGTATAAACCGGTATTTTCGAGTTTCACATAATTGTCGTGTGTAACAATTCCTCTCGAAGTAAACCTCATCATAACAGCTATTAAAATCACTCCGATAATAACGTGTAATCCGTGCAGCCCGGTCATAACATAATACAATCCGAAGAATAGAATAGTACCGGATTTTTCGTTCATTAAAGTTTCGCTGGCCGGATAAATTCCATGATGAAATTTAGCCGACCATTCAAAATATTTGTTTACCATAAAGAACAGAGCGAGTAGAATGGTAAGGAACTGAAAAA
>JAJRSV010000092.1 GCA_024278655.1 Bacteroidota bacterium
ATCGTTTCTGGGTTCACGGAAGGAGAAGAAGAAATAGTCATATTAAAATGTAGATAAGTTCCTTAGTCAAAGTCTGTAGAATTAAAAATTACTTGAATGCTATCGTCCATTGGCGTATATTAGAAAATGAAAGTCGTTGAAACCTCTGTTTTTACAAAAAGGTTAAAAATGCTGCTCCCGGATGAAGACTATCGAAAGCTTCAAAATCAGTTAATTCTGAATCCTAAAAAGGGTAAGGTTATCAAAGGAAGCAGCGGTTTGAGAAAAATCAGGTGGTCTTTTTCGGGTAAAGGTAAAAGAGGAGGTGTGAGAATTATTTATTTCTATAAAGAAGAAGATATAATATTGATGTTACTTATATACCCCAAAAGTGAACGGGATGATTTAACTAAGGAGCAACTAAGAATTTTGACATTATTAGTTAAGGAGGAATTCAAATGAGAGACGAATTGTTCAGAGAGTTAGAGAAAAGTATTAAAGAAGGCGGTAAAATTCTTAGGGGCAAAAAAAAAGCAAGCCGTGTGCTCGATCTTGATAATCCGGACCCAAAAGTAATCAGGGAACATCTTGGTTTATCTCAAAGCAAGTTTGCCAAACTACTGGGTATAAGCTTATCTACTTTACAGAATTGGGAACAAGGAAGGCGAAAACCGGTTGGTCCGGCTAAGGTATTATTAAAAATAGCAGCAAAATATCCTGAAGCAATTTTTAATACGGTTTTTAGTTAAAAGAGGAATTATCCATTCAAACAAATAGTTTATAAGACATAAAGATTTGTAAGCTCAGTCCGCAATAGCTACGGAACAGGCATAAACTTTTTTAGCACCGGCATCCAACAGTACCTTTCCGCACTCGCTTATTGTTGCACCTGTTGTAATTACGTCGTCAACCAAGAGAAAGGTTTTTTGCTCTATTAGATTTTTATGTTTCGCAATAAACGCTTTCGATATATTCTCCCGGCGCTGCTTCAAATCAAAGCCGGTTTGGGATTGAGTGTATCTTACACGTTTAACCACGCCCGGTTTTACAGGAATGTGTAAAATCTTTTTCATCCCTTTCGCAATATAGGTTGATTGGTTAAATCCCCTTTCCGCTTTCTTTAAGTGATGCAGCGGAATGGGAACGATATAATCGATGCTCCATTCGTTTTGTTCCGGTTTTAATTTTTCACCCAACAGCTTACCGAGAAAAATACCTGTGCCGAAACGTTTATCGTATTTTAACGAATGAATTACATGCTGCAACGCTGCTTCTTTTTCGAAAACGAATAATGATTTGAATCCGGAAATAATTCCAGCATCCGAAAATTTTCTGCGGAACTCTTCTTTCAACCTGTTATCATCTGCCGGGGCTATCGAACTAAAACACTCAGCGCAGATTACTTCTTCTTTAAGTTTTAATTTGTTATTGCAGGAAGGACAGAATCGCGGGATAAAAAAATCTAATGTGGCTGAAAGCAGTTTCATCATCAATTAAAAATTTGTTGATGAAATATAAAAAGATTACAGCATTCCTGCCCGCTTTCTTAAAAACCATTCAAGCGAAAAGAAAAAGATTGCAATTATCATCAGCCACTCACTCGACCAGAGTGTGATTTCCGATGTAACAAGTTTTTCTTTTTTTGATCTTTCATTTATTGAATTGATTAAACCGAATACCCGTTCATAATTATCCGCCGTAAAAAATTTGCCGTTGGTTTTTTTAGCGAGCAGTGAAAGAAATTCGTAGTTCATTCGCGGGGTAATCATTTCGATGTCAAGTTCACCGACGTTGAATGTGCCTGCATCTTTTCCCAACATGGTTCCGTCAAGTTCAGCCGTGCCGGTAAATTTGTAATCGCCCTTTTTATTTATCTGAATCGAACCTTCGTATAATCCTTTGCCTACGCTCTGAAGCTCGACTTCGTAAGTTTCGTTGTCCGATTTAATCTTAATTTTAACTATTGCATCGGGAACGGGATTAAGTGCTTCATCGTTCACCTGTGCGGTAAATTCTATCCGTTCGCCTAATGTATAAATCTTTTTCGAAGTCTTAATACTTACACGCTTCTCCTCTTCGGGAGTGTTAAGCCATCTTACAGAGTTTATAATGAACCTGTCGAATACATCAGTATTCTTGGTCGCCGTTTGCAGTTTCCACCGCCATATTTCCCCTGCCAACACGGCTATCGAACGCTTACCGTTGAAGCTTCTCGAAATAATCAGCGGGTCATTTAGTACAACATTATTTACTTTCGTTTTCGAGATAACTTTAGCTTCCGGTTTCGGTACAAAATTAAACTCACGCTGAACTACCGGAGGAAGGTTATTCCATATTTTAAGCACATCATCGGCGCTGTTTTGAATTACCGGATTTTCCCTTTGGTCTTCGAATATTTGCGGTTGAACTTTTCTAAAGCTGCCGAATGATTGTTTGAAAGTAAACGGGAGTTCTTTTTGAAGCGAAAGAAGTTTAGCCGTATTTATTTCGGGAGTGAATGCTATGAAAAACGGAACACGGTCATTTTCAATTCTCTTTTTAACTTTGTTAAGCAATTCAAGCGGTGTATCGTTTGCAGGGAAACCGACCATGAAAATAATATCGGCACTGTCAACCAATGCGAATGAAGCATCGTTCAAAAATCTGTCCTTCGAAATCTGCACAATGCTTTGAACGGTTAAATTCTTATCGCTCCTCAATGTGTTTTTAATAAAAGTTAAATCGGTTGACGGTGTTCCGGCAAGAACCAAAACTTTAATTTTGTTGCTTAAAACTTTTACGTAAAAAACTTTTTTGTTGTTTGCCGTTGTAAACTCGTCTTTTACTTTTGAAACAACCACCGATAATTTTTTCTCGCCCGAAGAGTTTGGAGTGTATTCGAAACTCTCGTTTTGTATTCCCGTTTCGCTTAAGGTAACCGGTTTCTGCTCAATAAGAATATTGTTTTCGTAAAGGGATAGTCTTACATCTTTACCGCTCAATCCATTGTTTTGTAATGTTGCAATTATGGTTGTTGGTGTGCCCTGATACAACAGGTGATTATAAAGCACTCGTTTTACCAGCACATCCTTGCGTTGAGTTGTATCACCGATTCCGATTGTAAATACCGGAATGCTCAGTTTGTCGGCAGTGTAAACCGGATTGGAACCCGCTGTTATAACTCCGTCCGTTATAAGTGTAATGCTTGCAAAATTATTATCTTCTTTTTGAACCAGCGAAAATATTTTCGCGATGTTTGTTATTCCGTCTTCAAAATTTATCTTGTTAAGACTATCGGTCGGCAGCTCTCTTACGTCAGTTCCGAACAGGTAAAATTCTTTTTCTCCCGCAATTGACGCATCAACAAAATCCGCTGCAATATTTCTAACCGATTCTTCCCTGTTCGTTCCGTCTTCAATTGTCATCGACCTTGAGTTGTCAACGAATATCAGATTTACCGGTTCAAGAATAAACTTTTTCGTGAATGATAAAACCGGTTCGAAAAAGATGAACAGGATGCAAAGCAACGCTGCCGTTCTTAAACTTATCAACACAATTTTTTTAATCTTACTTACAGGCGGGATAGTATAACGGTAAACATAAATGGTATAAGCCGCTATAACAATTAAAGCAAGTATAAAGTATAACGAATCGTAAGCGAGATTCAGTTTGATTTCTTCGTAGCCAAACATTAAAAGGATATCTCTCCTTTTAAAATTGTTACTGCGTTTCCTGCAATGGTAAGTTCGTTGTTTGCAGGTGAGTAGGTGACTTTTACACGACCTTTCCTGCCGGTAAAATCTCCCTGCTCGAATGTGAACTGTTTGCCTTCGGTATCGTTATCAATCAAATCTAATTTTCTTAATACCAAAAGAAGCGGACCGTTTGCCGAACCGGTAACAGGGTCTTCGTCAATTCCGTAAGCAGGAGCAAAAAACCGTAAGTGTGCATCGTTGTTCTCAAGGGTTTCTTTCGTGAAAACAGTTATTACTGTTATGCCGGTATCCCGATTACAAAGTTTTATCATTTCCCTGAAGTCCGGTTTCATATTTTTTATTGCTTTTAGATTAGAAACGTAAACAAACAAATTGCCGCCGCTTTGAAGCAGGAAGGGAACTTGCATATCTGTATTTGTTTTATCGATATCCAAAACCTTAAGTACTTCTTCTTTGTCTCCTGTGTATTCTGTGAATTCCGGAACGGGAAGCTGCATAAAGTTTAAATCGTTTTCCCTTCTGCAATTAATTATACCCGACTTCGTTTCAAACTTTATTTCGGAATTACTGCCGATTAAGTTTCGCTCCGCAAGGTAATGAACCGAAGCGATGGTAGCGTGACCGCAAAGTTCAACCTCAACGGTGGGAGTGAACCAGCGCAGTTTGTAATCGGCAATATCCGAAGAGGAGAGGAAAGCGGTTTCGGAAAGGTTCATCTCTTTGGCTATCTGCTGCATTTCGTCGTCCGTTAATTTGTTTGTAATTACAACGGCAGCAGAGTTCCCGTTAAACGGTTCGGAAGTGAAAGCATCTATTTGATAAAGATCATTCAGCTTTTTCATTGAATACCTTTTCTATATCCCAGTTTTTCATCTCTTTGAATGTATCGTAATCCGTTAAATCGAAATGAATTGGCGTTACCGACACAAAGTTCTTTTTTATTGCAACCTGGTCAACATCTAAATCTTTATCCACTTCCACCATTTCTCCGATTAGCCAATAATAAGCTCTTCCGTACGGGTCAACTCTTCGCTCGTATGTATCGTCCCATTTCGACTTGCCCTGCTTGGTTATCAGTATTCCTTTAATTTCTTCTTCGGCAGCATCGGGCACGTTTACGTTTAACATTGTTCCCACCGGCATCTTGTGTTCTCTTACTTTCCGTGCGAGCATTTTTGCAACCTTTGCTGCGTATTCAAAATGCTTGGGCTTGTGGCTTGTAACCGAGACTGCAATTGCGGGCACATCCATTATTGCCGCTTCTCTTGCCGCCGAAACAGTGCCGGAGTAAATAATATTTATCGCGGTATTCGAGCCGTTATTAATTCCCGATATAACAAGGTCGGGACTTTCCTTCATAATATTTCTAATGCCCATCTTGATGCAATCAGCCGGAGTTCCGTCAACGGAATAGCCGAAGAAGTTACCGTTCTTGTAGTACTCCTGAACTCTTAAAGGAATCTGCATCGTAATTCCATGACCTACTGCGCTCTGTTCCGTGCGCGGAGCTACAACGGTTACTTCGGCAATTTCTTCCAATGCTTCCTTAAGTACTGCAATGCCTTTAGAATCGATGCCGTCATCATTACTTACTAATATTTTCAATATATTTGCCTTTTAGTATAATATGATAATTCTTTATTAATTTGTCTATCTGTTGAACAACAAATTTACCAAATATTTAATAATAAATTATTGAACTAATTAGTGCCCGAACTCAAACCGATGCTTATAATCAAACCGTATATTTTTAACCGATTCCATGAAATTACTTTTGGATTCAGCACAAAGATTGGTGCGGGGAGAAAAGCTCCGTATTATTTCAATATGTCGTTTGCCGTTAGCGATGACAGCAGCAGGGTAGCCGAAAACAGGAAATTATTTTTTAACGAATTGGGTTTAACGGAAGAAAACGTTGCTTATCAGAAACAGGTGCACGGAGACAGAATAACCGTTGTGAACGATGCGGGTAATTGCGGCGAGAGTGATGCAATGATTACAACGGAATTAAACCTTGGACTCGCAATAAGCACAGCAGATTGCTGCGGTATTTTTATTTATGAACCTGATAAAAAAGTTATTGCGGGTGTTCACTCCGGCTGGAAAGGAACCGCCAAAAAGATTTTATTGAAGACCTTGAACAAATTGAAAAATGAATTCAATTGTAATCCTCAAGAACTTATCTGCTACATCAGTCCTGCAATATCGCAGATGAATTATAAAGTCGGTAAAGAAGTAGCAGAGCAGTTCGATTCAAAATATATTCTGAAAAAGAACAACAATTTATATTTGAACATTCCACAGGCAAACTTTGATATGTTAATTCAAAGCGGAGTAAAAGAGAACAACATTCAGGTTTCCAATCTCTGTACTTTTGAGTACTCTGAAATTTTACATTCATACAGGCACGACGGAAAGAAATCGGGTCGTGCGTTAGGTGTAATCGCGATGAAAGGGAGAAAATGAAATCAGCGGGAGCAAAAGTAGTTTTAATTTATGTAATGCTCTGTTTTATCTGGGGCTCAACATGGCTTGCTATAAGGTTGGGTCTGGAATCGCTCACACCTCTTTTTTCGGCGGGGCTGCGTTTCTCGCTCGCTTCGGTTTTTATAATAGGTTTAATGCGCATCCGGGGTGTTTCGCTTCAATGGGATAAAACTGCTGTTACTTTGTATTTAATTATGGGCTTTTTCTCTTTTGTAATTCCGTTCGGGCTGGTTTACTGGGCTGAACAATTTGTGCCTTCGGGAATGGCTTCGGTTCTGTTTGCAGTGTTCCCGTTTTTCGTGGCAATCTTTTCATTTATTTTTATTCCTTCCGAGAAGATAGACTTATTTAAAATAGCGGGAATAATACTCGGCTTTTCCGGAATCGTTATAATTTTTTCCGATGCTTTTACAGGCAACGTTACATCATATCTTTTAGGAATGATGGCAATCGTTTTAAGTGCAATAATGCAGGCAGGCATTGCAGTAACAATCAAAAAGTTAGGAAAGCAATTGAACCCGCTTTCGATGAATCTCGTTCCGATGGCAATTGCAGGAATAAGCATGCTGTTTATCGGCTGGATGATAGAAGACCTTTCGACAATCCGGTTTGATGCTGCTGCCGTTCTCTCGATTTTTTATCTCGCTTTCTTTGGTAGTGTAATCACATTCACTTCGTATTACTGGCTTCTTAAAAAGATAAACATTGTTATTCTTTCGTTCATTGCATTCATAACACCTATAATTGCACTCATACTCGGTTTTGTATTTTATAACGAAGAACTCTCAACCCGTCACTTTGTAGGTTCGGCTTTTGTGCTTGTGGGAATTTTAGCTGCCAATATCAGCAATATGATTAGATACAGGCGCGAAAAGCTTATAAAACAATAACGATAACACTAATATTTCTTATATTTGCATGATAAAATTTATTGCGGCAACAAGCAGAAAAATTTAATGCAGAACATAATCCGAATTAAAAGAGCCACGTTTTACGGTTATCACGGAGTAAGAACCGAGGAGCAGAGTGTAGGTGGAAAGTTTGAAGCAGACGTTGATATTTATACCGACTTTTCCGAAGCTGCAAAGGAAGATAATCTTAAAAAAACAATCGACTATCACGAAGTATATTCTTTTATGTATCACCTTGCACTCGAACAGAAATATTATTTGATTGAATCGTTGGCGGATAAAATTGCTGAAGAATTGATAAAGAAGTTTGAAGGCATAAACAAAGTTGCCGTGCGCGTAAGAAAAAACAATCCTCCGCTTGGCGGTGTGGTTGACTGCGTTGAAGTTGAAGTTGTTAAAGAACGCAGTGATGTAGTTTAAATTTTTTATAGAAAAACATTTCGGGTAAATAATTAATAACACGGCTTACATAGGACTGGGTTCCAACATAGGGAACAGGGAAGAGTATATTGAAACGGCAATCGGTTTGATTGACGACGATATTTACTGTTCCGTTAAATCCGTATCATCTTTTTACGAAACGAAACCGTACGGAAAAACAGACCAGGGAAATTTTATCAACGCCGTCATCGGTATCGAAACGGAATATTCCGTATTGAACCTGTTTGAGTTTCTTAAAGGAATTGAAAACGGGTTAGGCAGGCAAACAGTCGAGCGTTGGGGACCGCGTGAGATTGATTTGGATATTCTGTTTTATAACGATTTGATTTATGAAGATGAAAATATTACTATTCCACACGAAGGAATAATTTTAAGAGACTTTGTCGTAATACCGATGAGCGAAATTGCCGGAGATTTTGTTCATCCCGTTTTGGGCATTAAAGTTTCCGATATTAAACTGCCTGAAACTGGTTCAAACATAATAAGAAAATATCAATCGCAAGTTGTAATTAAATGAATGACGAACAAACAAATAACGAAGTAAAATACATCGCAATTGAAGGTGTGATTGGTGCGGGCAAAACGAGTCTGGCTCGCAAGCTTAAAGAGCGGCTTGATGCAAAGCTGATACTCGAGCAGTTCGACAACAATCCTTTTCTCGAAAAGTTTTATTCCGACAGAAAAAGATATGCATTTCAAACCCAGATGTTCTTTTTGATAAACCGTTTCAAACAGCAGGAAGAACTGAACCAGGAAGACCTGTTTACGGAATACATCGTTTCGGATTACCTTTTTGAGAAGGACAGAATTTTTGCTTATCTGAATTTGAGTGCTGAAGAATTGAAACTTTACGAGAGTATCTATCCGCTGCTTGCACGCAACTTACGAAAACCGGACCTTGTGGTTTTTCTGCAATCGAGCACCGACAGGTTGATGTATAACATCAAACAGCGGAGCCGTAAGATTGAACGTGCATTGAATAAAAGTTATATCGAAGAGTTAAGCGAAGCATACAATCATTTCTTTTTCCGTTACACCACAACACCGCTGCTTATTGTTAACTCAACCGAGATAGATTTTGTTAACAACGAAGAAGAT
>JAJRSV010000093.1 GCA_024278655.1 Bacteroidota bacterium
ATCAGTACGAAAGCGAAGATGAGCAGGTAAACAATCTGCAGGTAGAAAGCTTCTATTCCAACACCGCGAAGCATAATAGCTCTTAAAATTACGATAAAGAATTTTGCCGGAGTAATGTTTGTTATTATCTGAATAACCGGCGGCATACTGTCGATAGGGAATATGAATCCCGACAAAATAACCGAAGGCAAAAGCGAAATGAAAGTGCCTAATGTAAATGCAACCTGCTGTGTATCGGAAACAACCGATACGAAAATACCGATGCTTGTTGATGCAAAAAGAAAAATCAGTGTGGTGATGAAAAGCAGAAACATACTTCCTTTAACTTCAACACCGAACAGCAGGTAACCAGCAACTAAAATAAAAGCAGCATTGATTAACGAAAGCACAAGAAACGGAAATGTTTTGCCGAAAAGTATTTCGAGCGACGAAAGGGGAGAGACGTTTAACTGCTCCATTGTGCCCCGTTCCTTTTCTTTAACTAACGATAACGAAACCGTTACAACAGCGGTAACAATTAATATCATTGCAATTAAACCGGGAATTAAAAACCGTGTTGTCTTTAAGTCCGGGTTGAACCAGAAAAGTGTTTCCACCGATATCGGTATGAACTCATCCATTCCGGCTAACGCCAGCATTTCCGCGTTAATCTTCTGATTGAAATTCATTGTGGCGGCAGTAACGTAGTTCTGAATTATCAAAGCTGTGTTACCGTCAACTCCGTCAATCAGAAACTGAATATCGACATCTCTTCGTGAGTTAACCTGCTTCGAAAAATCGTTTGGTATTACTACAACGCACTGCACTTTCTTTTCATCAAGATAAGAGTTTATTTCTTTTTCGCTGTCCAAGTAGTATTGAAGATCGAAGTACTCGGAATGAACAAGCGAACGGATAAACTCCCTGCTTAATTCCGATTTGTCCTGGTCGTAAACAGCTATTTGAATATGCTTAACATCGAAGTTTACAGCATACCCGAATATTACAATCAGGAAAACTGGAAAGAAGAAGATTACAAACATCAAACGCACATCGCGTTTAAGTTGTCGTATTTCTTTTTTAGCTATGGCAATAGTTCGTTTAAGCATCCGGCACCCTCCGGCTCTCACAAAGGGGGAGAGTTGTATTTAAAATCAATTTCATAATTTGTTCTCGCTTTCAATGTTAGGCATTCGCTCATCATTAATAGCCCCTTCCTTAGAGGAAGGTTTGGTGGGGCTTTCCAGTAAATGAATAAACACATCCTCGAGTGTAGGAGTTATTTCATCAATCCTGATAACTTTTATCGAATGCTGCTGTTCCAAAATTCTTTTCAGCTCTTTCTTTGCCGGTTCAACTTCCTGAACGTTTACGTGAATGTTATTGCCGAAGATTGAAATGTCGGGCGAAAAATTTACTTTGTTTAATATTTCCATTGCATCCACCGGGCGCTCGCATTCAACTTCTAAAATTTTATGTTTAATGTAATTGGTTTTTAACTCTTCCGGGTTACCCTGCGCTATAAGTTTTCCGGCATCGATTAAAATTATGTTGTTGCAGAATTCCGCTTCTTCCAGATAATGAGTTGTTACAAAAACCGTTGTGCCTCCCGACGCAAGATTGTTTATCAAGTCCCAAAAGTTTCTCCTCGAAATAGGATCGACGCCGCTTGTCGGTTCATCCAGAAAAACTATTTCCGGTTTGTGAATAACTGCAGTTCCTAATGCAAGCCGCTGCTTTATTCCACCGGGCAGCGATCCGGTTAAAAGCTTTTCTTTTCCTTCGAGGTTGGCGATGGACAGAACCCACTTCTTCCTTTCTTCCAGCTCGTTACCAATTAAACCGTAAACTCCTCCGAAGAAATTAATGTTTTCTTCAACCGTTAAATCGTTGTAAAGAGAAAAGCGCTGCGACATATACCCGATTCTCGTTTTAACCTTATTCGGTTCTTTCATTACGCTGTAACCGCCTACTGTTGCATCGCCCGAAGTCGGTTCCAGTATTCCGCACAGCATACGAATGGTTGTTGTTTTGCCCGCACCGTTTGCACCGAGGAATCCGAACACTTCACCTTTTTTCACAGTGAATGAAACCGAATCCACCGAAGTGAAGTCGCCGAATTTTTTGGTTAGGTTGTTTACTTCAATACTGTACATCATTTCTCTTAGTTTTACAATTTAATATGCAAGAACACAGGACGCCGGACTCAGGACACAGAATAATTTTTTAGGATTCATTTGTTTGAATAGCGTTTGTGTATGCATATAATAGTTTACTCACTTCTTCTAACTGATTTTGTTCATCCTCAACAGTGCAGTATCCAAGGTCCTGCGAAAGAATTAAATAGTAACGGCACTCTTCTAATGAACTTTGCGCAATGTTTAGTATTCTTGCTTTTTCTTTATCACTCCATTTTTTATAACTTTCTGCAATATTCGAAGCTATCGAAACAGCCGCTCTTCTGAATTGAGATGTTAAACCGTAAATTTCATCTTTAGGAAAATCCCTGGTCATCTTATAAGTAGAAAGAACGAACTGATGTGCTTTTTGCCATACGATTAAATCTGTAAAGCTTTTAGTTTTCTTCAAATTCATAACTTCCTCCTTTTTTAAAAATGGTTAATTAAAATAATTTTTAATTCTGAGTCCGGAGTCCTGTGTCCTTGAGTCCTGCTCAAAAGATTCTCCTTCCCGCAGCCATCTCGAGTTTGGCGATTGCAAACTCGTAATCGGCAACAGCAACGGCTAATTTTGTTCTGGCATCAAGCAACTCAGTTTGTGCGTTTATCAAATCTGTACTTGTAGCAAGCTGGTTGTTATATTTTTCTTCGGTTATCCTGTAATTCTCTTCAGCCGATTCAACCGCTAACCTGCTTATTCTTATTTTTTCTTTTTCGCTTAATAAACGGAGGTAACTGTTATAAACGTCAAGCTCAATCTGTTCTTTAAGGAGTTTTAACTGTTCGTTTGCCTGCAGAACTTCCTGCTCTGCCTGTGTTGATTTGGATGACCTGTACCCCCAGTCCCATAAATCCCAGTTAAGGGATACACCTACGTACCACGCCTGAATATCCATGCTGCTTATATTAAAAGTCTCTGCATTAACATTGTAGTAGTAGTAGCTGCCCACGGCATAAAGCTGAGGCCACCAACCGGAGTTTGCCGCAGTAATGTTTTCTTTACCCGCTTCAATTCTGTAATTAAGAGTTTTTAACTCAGCACGGTTGTTTAATGCTTCGGTATAAAGCTCGTCGTAGTTGTAATTTGAAATTGTATCTATGGTAATATCCGTTTCAATTTCCGTTTGCTCATTAAGCGGCAAACCGATTGTTTTATTGAACAACGCTCTTGCAACATCAAGATTATTTTTTGTATCGATTAACTTTAATTCCATATTTGCAACCTGAACTTTTAATTTAAGCACATCGTTCTTTGTCGCTAATCCGTTTTCCATAAACTGCTCCGTGTCATGCAGCTTTCGTTTAAGCAGGTTCAGGTTTTCTTCAATTAAATCGATAGTCTTTAATGCTTTGTAGTAATTCCAGTATGCCTGGTGAATTTCAAACGCTTTCTGATTCATTGCAGCACTAAACTCGCTCTTAACAGCTTCGCTGTTAAACTCTGCAGCACTCTTTAACGATGATAACTGAAATCCGGTAAACAGCGGCTGCTTGATTGTAAGATTAAAACCATAAGAGTAAAACGGGTTCTTAATAGAAAGTGGTGAAGGGAACAACTGCAGCGCATCCGGTTCAACCACGTTTATGTTTGTATAACCGGCGCCGAGAGAAAGAGCCGGTAACATTTTTGAACCGACTTCGGTTACTTTAGCTTCGGAGCCGGTTACTTTCGATTCCGAAATTTTTAACTCTTTGCTGTTCTTTAATCCTATGTTAAGACTCTCTTCCAAAGAGAGCTTCTTTTCCTGAGCGAATAAGCTCACGGTAAATATCAAAAGTGTTAAAATTAGCTTTTTCATTTTAATCTCTGTTCTTTAATTAACTTGCTTTTTTAATTAGGTTGATAAAAACAAACTCTAACGAAGGAGTAATAACTCTGTGAGTTAAAATTTTTACTCCTGCTTTTGTCAGTGCTGATTCTATAGTTTTAAAATCCTCCGAATAGTTTTCCACGCCAACGTTTATCCTGTCGCCGTATATCTGCACATCGAACTCTTTGTAATCTTTCAAAGCGCTGAATGCCTTTTTAATATCGTCGCACATTATTTCTATTACTTCTTTGTTGATTGATGCTTTAACATTTTTCGGTGTATCGAGACTTATAATTTTGCCTTCGTTCATAAGCGCGATTCTGTTGCATCGTTCCGCTTCATCCAGATAAGGTGTAGTCATAAAAATCGTAATGCCTTCTTTTTGCAAATCGGAAAGTATCTTCCAGAAATCCCTTCGAGAAACGGGATCAACTCCGGTTGTCGGTTCATCGAGGAAAAGTATTTCCGGTTTGTGAATGAGACTGCATGCCAGCGCAAGCTTCTGTTTCATTCCACCGGAAAGTTTATCTGCCAACCGGTTTCTGAAAGGTGTTAAACGCGTGAACTCAAGTAATTCGTCTCTTCGTTTTTCATAGTCGGTAACGTTGTGTATATCGGCAAAGAACTCGATGTTTTCGTCAACCGATAAATCGCCGTACAGACTGAACTTCTGCGAGAGGTAACCGATTTTATTCTGAATCTCTTTTCTGTTCTTTGTAATATCCTTTTCGAATAAAGATACTTCACCTTCATCCGGCGAAAGGAGTCCGCATAAAATTCTCATTGTCGTTGTCTTACCGGCACCGTCAGGACCCACAAGTCCGAACATTTCACCTTTCTTAACTTGCATGTTTATTCCCTTAACGGCTTCAACATCGCCGTAACTTTTATGCAGATTTTTAATATCTATCACCATAATTTTCCTTTAATTACAAGATTACAAGATTGCAAGATTACAAAATTGGTTTTCTCTATTTTATTAGTTAATGTTAAGAATATGTAAAAGAAACATTTTTATGTTTTTAATTTTTTCTTTCATTGCGTAATTACGTAAGTACTTTTTGAAATTTGAGATTTGCTTAATAATATTAACCGCTTCTTCATATGAATTGTCAAATTCTACTTTAGATATATATTGCAAATCCAAAGCAACATAAAGCATTGATCTTACTTCGCCTGCCGAACCTTTGGAATAACCTAAAAATTTCATGAACTCTTTATTGTTATCCCTTTCAAATCCTTCAGAAATATTGTTCATTATAGAAACGGCTGCCCTTTGAATTTGATCTTTTAATCCATAATCCTTTTTGAAACTATCATTTGAAGTCAATTCATAAATTGATTTCACAAATGCTCTGGCATCCTGCCAAACTTGTAAATCCTCAAACGACTTGACTTTCATTTCACCCTCCCTATTAAATGAATTAAATAATTATTTATTATACTAATCTTGTAATTTTGCAATCTTGTAATTTTGCAATTATAGTTTGATGCTGACGTCAGCGGGCATACCGTCCTTCAATTCAAAATCTTTATTCGGCACTTGTATTTTTACTTTATACACAAGCTTGGTTCTCTCTTCCTTTGTCTGAATATTCTTCGGTGTAAACTCAGCTTCGGGTGAAATGAATGAGACTTTTCCTTTATAAACTTTATCGGGATAAGTATCGGTTGTAATTTCTGCAATTTGTCCAAGCTTAACTTTGCCTAACTTTGTTTCGGGTATGTAGATTACAACCTCAACATTTTCAAGATCGGCAACCTGGAACAACGATGACATTGCGCCGGCAGTCTCACCTTTCTCGATAAACTTCTTCACTATAAATCCGTTTGAAGGAGAAGTAACGTAGCAGTCTCTTAAATTCTTTTTAATCAACTCTAAGCTTGCTCTGGCGCGGTTAAGATTTGCTTCCGCCTGCTTAAGCTCTTCGGGACGAGCGAAGTTCTGCATCTTTATATAATGCTGGTTCGCAGAATTGAAGTTTGCAAGTGCAATCCGGTACCTGGCAATTGCATCATCGTATTGCTTTTGAGTAATTGATTTTGACTCATAAAGATTAGTCATTCGGTCTTTATCTTTTTCGGCAAGTTCCAGATTTATCTTTGCCTGCATTAAAGCTTCTTCGCTCTGTTTTAAATCTTCTTTGCGTGCGCCTTTTTTAAGCAAATTATATTGCGCTTCCGCCTGCTGAACCAAAGCTGTTGCTTCGGCTAAACGTAGTTCATAATTTTCTGGATCGATTATTAAAACCGTGTCGCCAGCGTTTACTTTTTCGCCTTCGTCCTTCAGTATTGTAAGCACTTCGCCGTTTACTTGCGAGCTTACGACTATGTTGGTTGCTTCTATGTTGCCCTGTGCCTCGATTCTGTTTTCATCGCTGCCGTTTCCGCAGCCGGAAAGCAGCAAACCGAGTATTGCAAAGACGAATAATAACTTAGCTTTCATTTTGTTAAACCTTCTTAAATGATTTTTGAAAAACTTTTAATCCTTTTGAAGTAAGTATTCCGGAGAAGAGAATCTGAAGTGTTGTTTCAACCGCCTGTTTGTACGAAAATTTGCTGTGAAGAAGAAACTCATTGTTCAACACTCCGCGCAGAGCAGAAACAAAAACCATCACTATCATTTCGGGCGGAAGGTTTCGTATCAGATGCTGCTTTTGTCCCTGTCCGACTATTACATTAATACTGCCGAATAACCTTTGAGTCCGGAATTCATCGATGCTTGTCCATAGAGTGGGCATATGAATTCGCAGATCATTTATCCATTTATCGTTCAATCGCATCAACAGCGAACCGACAAGTTTGTTGATACGGATTAACTTTACAACGGCGTTTTCCTTCGATTGAAGAATTTCATCGAGCTGTGTTGTAATTTCCCGCTGTATGCTTGCTACTATCGCCTTTACAATTGCTTCCTTCGAAGGAAAATATTTGTAGATGGTTTTCTTGCTTATTTTTAAATCGGCTGCAAGCTTGTCCATCGGGATTTTGTAAAAACCTTCTTTGAGAAATAAGGATTTTACGTAATTGAAAATCCTCTCCCGTTCTTCTGTTTTTGAATCACTCATAATTTATGTATTCATTGGAAACTAATTTAGTATTTACAGTTTCCAATATAACAAATGGAAACTATTTTGTCAAGTTTAGTTTCCAACGGATTGAAATATTTATTCCCGCTGCGCGAAATATCTCTTCCCGCATTGTTTTTTTAGAGTGTGAACGCTAAACGAACGCTTATTGAACTCATTTTCTCTATTCGAAGCCGCATTACCGTAACATCAAATAAAACACAACTATTATGCACGCTGTTGCAAAAAAGTCTTGACTATTTTGCAATAAATTGACCGAACTAATAGATAAAGTGGGTTTTTACAATTTTGGGAAATTATTGAGTTAGATATTAATAGAAAGGAAACAGATGCTTTTTGGTCGGATTTTATCGTTTTATTTATCGCTTCACCTTTTTTATCAACCTTATAAGCCAAACGTAAGCGCCGGTTCCGGCGAGAACATGGGAAATGATTAATGCTGCAAAAATGCCTTTCACCCCGAAAAGATAGCTGCCCAGATATCCTAACGGCACAAGTAAAATTATCGATTGAAGAATATTCAACAGGGCTGAATCGATGGGCTTGCTTATAATGCTCAAT
>JAJRSV010000094.1 GCA_024278655.1 Bacteroidota bacterium
CCTGGCGCAAAAGGATATAATTACTGCTGGATTGAACATTCCACTGTGGTTAAAACAAAATAGCAGATTTATTAAAGATATTATTAAAAAAGATGGAGGAAGTCTATCTAAAATCAAACTTGTAAACAATAACATAGAATATTCTTTTACGTTGAGCTATAAGCTACTTATGCTAAAGTTATTATTGCATAGAAAATTTGGAAAGATAAATTACTATGAAAGATATAAACCGTTTGTCGATTCAAAAGGGTATTTGTTGGATTTAATAATGAGCAAAGAAGTAAAAGAGAATTCACTCATCAATTATTCTAAAGTTAGCAAGTATGCCAAAGATTTTTTCGAAGGGGATTATAGTAAAGGGAAGTACCTCGATTGGTTTCTGACAATGTATTTTTGGCTGAAAGCAAACGGGTTATAATTTCAATGAAATGGATAAAATTCGGCTTTAATTCTAAATAATAAAAGCTTAATTTATTTTTAAAAGAATGAATGGTATTCGCGGAAAACGTAACCGCCAAACGGAACGGGCGTCGTTACAGTAACCGCTTTTGTCCCGTATATCGTTGGACGGTTACGAAACCCGCATCGTCAAACGGAGGTCGTCCTATCCATTAGCAAGTCGAAGATCCCGCTTGCGGGGAGAAGAGGGAATTGAAGGATGATGAGTTTCTCTGTTGTAGTCGATACTGATTCTTCTGTCGAATTCCATTTTGATTTTTCTATTGTTTGTCTTTCAATAATTTATTTTGAGCAGATGTATCTTATGCATAAAATAACTTGACTATGCATAATATTTATTTTATTTTATGCATAAAATCATTGAGGAAATGTAATATGAGAACAACAATTGATATACCCGAGAAGTTAATTAATGAAGCAATGAAAATCACAAAAGCCAAGAGTAAAACTGAATTAATTAAAAAAGCTCTTTATAATATAATCCAGAAAAACAAGATAAAAGGTTTGAAAAATTATAAAGGCAAGGTCGATTTAGATATTGATTTAAATTCTTTAAGAGATAGAAATGAATATTCTAATTGACAGCTCCGTATGGATAGACTATTTCAGAAGCGGTAAAAGCTCATTGAAGTTGGATGAATACATAGAACAGAATATTATTTGCACAAATGATTTGATATTAGCTGAACTCATTCCCTTCTTAAGAATTAAAAATCAATATAAGATCATTAAATTATTAAATGAAGTTACGCGGATACCGTTACATATTAATTGGAAAAAAGTTATGAATTATCAGACTATCTGTATTAAGAATGGATTAAATAAAGTCGGCATTCCTGATTTGATAATTTTAGATAACACTATCCAAAACAATCTTTTATTGTATTCGCTCGATAAGCATTTCAGGATAATTAACAAGTATATAAGTTTCCGCCTACTTGAAGTGTAACGCAGAACTCAAATAATAATTTTTATAAGTTTTTTCAGCAGATTAAACTCAATTTATTTTCCTGTCTTCTTCCAAAATCAATTTTGATTATTCTCGAATTTTACAGATATTAAGAATTGATTTAGAGACACATCTTAAAGTCGATTACTTTTATAAGGAAAGCAGAAAGGCACTTAAATGAGTGATGACGAAATTAAACTTGAAATAAAGCTGCCGAAAGTTCCCGATATTGAGCTTGTTGCCCTTGAAGGTCTGGATAAAATGGGTAAGCATCTCGGTATATCCGATGATAAAATCGGCGAAGCCAAAATTCTTGTTACCGAAGCTGTTATAAACGGACTTGAGCATTCGGGCGATGTTACTCCTTATGTGAATGTGGAGTTTACGATGACTAAAGAAAAACTGATAATTTTAGTAACTGATTTCGGAAAAGGCTTTGTGCCCGATGAAGTTGAGGAACCGAATATTGATAAAAAAATTAACGATGATCATAAAAGAGGATGGGGATTAAAACTTATGAAATCAATGTCGGACGATTTCATTATTGAGTCCGGTCCAAACGGAACTAAAATAACAATTATTAAAAATTTACGCTGAGGGATATTAAATGGTAACCGATTTTAATCTTACTTCCGAAGTAAAAGATAATTCTCTTATTATAAAAACCTCCGGTTATATTAATAACAACGGCGGCGAGAAAATAGCAGAAGAATTTAATAAACATAATAAAGACACTCTTAAACGGGTTGTAATGGATTTGAAGGATTCTAAATTAGTTAACTCGATTGGAATTTCATATTTGATTGAGATAATAGAAAAGTTGAATGATGTGAACGGGAAAATGATATTCGTTAATCTCGATCCGACCATCGAAAAGACTTTTACGATTATGGGACTTTTTCAGTTTGCCGAAAAAGCCGAATCGGTTGATGAAGCTTTGAGTAAATAATTTTCAAGCATTTTTATCTTTCTCACTATCCTCCTGTAAACTATTTTGTAAATGCAATGATGCTTTTCCGTTTGTAGTATAATATATTTTTTAACAAAGCGATGAGATTTTGAACACAATGAACTCAAATATTGTCGAGCGCCTTGCACTGCAGGTCGATTCGTTTCAGGAGGGATTTGAGATTCTTTCGGGAGCGAAAAATGTGCAGGAGATGGGGAAACGGTTTGCGCGTATACTCAGGGGAAATTTTCTTATCTCTTTAGTCGATATCTTCTATAAACAAAACCCGGACGGCAATTGGAATTTAATTTACGGTAATAATGCAAACAATGCTTCCTGCCTGAATGTTACTCAATCCGATAATCTTCAAATTAACTACAACGTAAACGAAAAAGTTAAGATATGTGTTATTCTTCCGTTAACCGATAAATCCCTTTTTGCAGTTACAATCGGTAAAAAACTGGATCAGTCCGACTTTTCGGAGTTCGACAAAATTACTCTTCAGGTTTTCCTGCAGCTTCTTGCAAATGCTTATCAATCGTTTACCAACAGAAGAAAAGAAAAAAATCTCATCTTCGAACTTAACCAGAGAGTTTTGCAGCTTAACAGTTTGATTGATACGGGAATTGACCTGGCAAAGTTCGAAAATAAAAATTTGCTTTTGGAATTAGCTATCGAAAGGGCAGCAGTGCTTACCGATTCTTCGACTGCTTTGGTTAAAGTAATAAGTGATGATAAACAGATTGATGAAAAAATATTCCCGCCTAATTTTGAATCCGCCGAAATAGTAAAAAGTGAAAATAAAATTACGTCTTCGTTTGTTTACCAGGATAAAGAATACAACTTTATACTTGCAAATAAGGAGAGCAGAAGCGGAACTGCTTCTTACACCGACCTGGACCAGTTGCTTTTGGATGCAATCGTTAGACAGGTAAGCACTGCAATCGAAAATGAATTCCTGCATCAGCAGTCTATCATAAAAGAACGGATTGAGCAGGAGATAAATGTTGCCGCATCAATTCAGCAGATGATTATTCCTACGGAATTGCCGGAGATAAAAGGATATGATGTTGCCGGAATTAACATTCCTTCGCGTGAAGTCGGCGGCGATTATTACGACTGTATAAATTTGGGTGATGGCAGATACGCATTTGTTATTGCAGATGTAACGGGAAAGGGAATTGCGGCATCGCTGCTGGTAAATACACTTAACGCATCGCTTTACGCTTTCCTTAATTTTGAAATATCACTTACCGAATTAACCGACAAACTGAATAAAATAATTTTCACCTCTTCTCCTTCCGATAAATTTATAACTTTTTTCATCGCAGTGTTAAATGCCGGAACGGGTGAGCTTGATATTGTAAATGCCGGACACAACCCGATTCTGCTTTTGCGCTCTGATAACTCAATTGAAAAAATTGATGCAGGCGGTGTAGGTTTGGGTATGTTCGATATGGGCATTCCTTACGAAGGACAAAAAGTTAACATCAAGCCCGGGGAAAGATTATTCCTTTTTACAGACGGCATTCCCGAAGCAATGAATGAAAATGAAGAAGAGTATTCGGATGAACGCCTGGAAAAATTCTTTTTAGAGAATAAAACAGACAGGGCGCAGGAATTTATAGATAAAATTGTAAACGATGTAAGAACATTCGCCGGTAATACCGAACAAAGCGATGATATTACCGCTCTATACCTTATAAGAAAATATTAATCCTTTTTATTCGTACGATTTTTTTAACAATGATTATTTATGATTGAAATTAAATTTTAATGTGTGTTATAACAAAAAATATTATTAAAAGTTGTTTTATCAGGAAAGCCGCTGTTAAAAATTTTACCTGCCGGTTCGCTTTGCTGATATGCTTAATTGTTCTCATGAGTGTAACCGATTCCCTTACGCAGGAGAAGTTAAAATTTAAACACCTTTCAATTAACGACGGGCTTTCGCAGAATGCTGTGTTTGCTATATTGCAGGATAGCAGGGGGTTTATGTGGTTCGGTACTAAAGACGGGCTTAACCGTTACGATGGTTATTCGTTCAATGTATTCTATAACAATCCTTTCGACTCTTCAAGTTTATCTGCAAATTATATTACTTCACTGTTCGAAGATTCAAGGGGACTTATCTGGATTGGAACTATTGATGCCGGTATCGACATCTATTCTTACGAAGAAAGAATATTCAAACATATTAACTTCAATTCTCTTACAGGAACCACAACTAAATATGCCGTTACTTCTATTGTGGAAACTGCAGACTCGACAATATGGATTGGCACAGACGGCGGCGGCTTGTTAAAACTGAGTAATCTTGATAAAAATCTTTCTTCATATTCTTATCAATATTTCTCCTTCATTCCCGGCAATACTCACTCAATAAGCAGCAATAATATTATTTCGATGTTAGTCGATTCAAACGATACTTTATGGATAGGAACGCCGGATATGCTCGACAAATATGAAGCAGGTTCAAACAGGTTCATTCATTTTAAGATAAATTCCAGGCACAGCAAAGCTTCTTTCGATTTGCTCGGGAATGGAATCACATCAATTTATGAAACAAAAAAAGGTGAGTTGTGGTTAGGCACTTTAAGCGGATTGGTTTTATTCGAAAGAGAAACGGGCAGCTATAAACTGTTTCCGCATCACTATAATATCAATCGTTTTGGCTGGGGAAGAATACTCGATATAAAGGAAGACAATTCAGGTGTTTTGTGGATTGCTACTCCGGGCGAGTTGATGAGTTTTAATCCTTCGAACAATTCGTACAACTATTACAAAAACGATCCGTTCGATTTAGCCAGTTTAAGTTATAACATGGTATCGAGCATTTGGGTAGATCGTACCGGAATTTTCTGGTTCGGTACTTCCGGCGGTGGATTAAATATTTATGATCCTAAAGCCAGCAGGTTTTCAACTTTTATTAGACCAAATGATTTAACATCACGCATATCGGGTTTCAGCGTACGAACCATTTTGGAAGATAACTCTGGTAATATTTGGCTGAGCACCGATGTACTTTACAGATGGAACAGAAAAACGAACACGCTTAAGAGTTATGAAATTAATTCCGACTCGATTAACGTTTTAGGGAATACGGGTGCGTGGTCAATAGTACAATCATCTTCGGGTGATATTTGGTTTGCATCGTCGCAGGGACTATTTCGTTACAATCCGGCTGATGAAAAATCAGTACTGTATAGGCACTCTTCGGATAATAAACTCGGTCTTCCGCAAAAATCGGTTTACACGGTTTTTGAAGATAAAGAAGGCAGTATTTGGTTAGTTACTGCAAATTACCTGAGTAAACTTATAGATATTGAAAAAGGAATTTTCAGAAATATACTTTTTGTTAATAATCCGGCGAATACAGATCGTGTTCGTTCCGTTTTATATGAAGATAACAAACAGCGGTTATGGATTGGAACGATAGACGGCTTGCTCCGTTTAGATAAACAAACCGGAAAGTTCCGCATGTATAGAAATATCCCTTCTTTATCGACAAGCTTAAATAACAATATCATCAAATCGATATGTCCGGATCCTTTTGAACCAGATAGCATTCTTTGGCTGGGAACAGCAGGCGGCGGGCTTAATCGTTTTAATATGGAAACCAACACTTTTACACATTTTACAGAAACCGAAGGGCTGCCTAATAATGTTGTTTACGGAATCTTACCGGATGAAAAAGGTAATCTTTGGCTAAGCACCAACAAAGGTATTTCGCGCTTTAATATCAGAACCAAAACTTTCAGAAATTATGATGTTAACGATGGATTGCAGAGTAATGAGTTTAACACCGGTGCATATTTCAAAAGCAATAGCGGAGAAATGTTTTTCGGTGGTATTAAAGGGTTGAACTATTTTTATCCCCGGAATATTCTTGATAATCGTTTTGTTCCCGAAATTGCTATTACCGGTTTCAAACTATTCAAACGGTCTCAATCATCGAAGCAAAAATTAAATTTATTCAGAAAAGAAATTGCAGAGCTTAAAAGCATTGAATTATCGTACGACGATAATTTTTTCCAGATCGAGTTTGCGGCGCTCGATTATTCCGCACCCGGGAAAAATCAGTATGCATATAAACTCGAAAATTTTAACGATGAATGGATTTATTCGGGTATTGAACGAACAGCTACATACACGAACCTTTCGCCCGGTGAATATATATTTCGCGTAAAAGGTTCGAACAACGACGGTATATGGAACGAGAAAGGTGCATCCATCCGGTTAATTATTACGCCGCCCTGGTGGAGTACCTGGTGGTCGTACTTTCTTTACGGTTTTCTATCTCTCGGTGTGCTTTATTTAATAAGAAGGTACGAGCTTAACCGCGTGCGATTGAAGAACCAGTTAAAGTTGGAGAAGGTTCAATCGAATACATTGCGTCAGGTTGACCAGATGAAATCGAGATTCTTCACAAACATCTCTCACGAGTTCCGTACTCCTTTAACATTAATTCTCGGACAGATAGACAGCTTACAGTCATCGGTTACGAATCATAAAGACAGGGGCAAACTTCAGGTGGCTCATAAAAATGCTCAGCGTGTGCTTCGGCTTATAAATCAGTTGCTGGATTTATCGAAGCTTGAAGTCGGGAGTATGAAACTGAAAACTCAAAAGCAGAATTTGGTTTCGTTTATAAAAAGTTTGTTTTACTCGTTCGAATCGTTTGCGGAGAAAAAGCAAATTACGCTCAGCTTGGATGCAGAAGCCGGGACTATCTTTGTGGATGTCGATCCCGAGAAAATGGAAAAGGTGTTTTATAATCTGCTTTCGAATGCGTTTAAGTTTACACCGGAAGGCGGAAAGATTTCGTTAATAATTTCGGTTAAGGAAGATGAATTTGCCGAAATAAGAATTAAGGATTCGGGCGTGGGAATTAAGGAGGAAAGACTGCCGCACATTTTTAACAGGTTCTATCAGGCGGATGATTCGCATACACGTGAGCAGGAAGGCAGCGGTATTGGGCTGGCACTGGCTAAAGAGTTAACCGAATTGCACAAAGGTAAAATTTATGTTGAAAGTATGGAAGGAAAAGGAACCGAGTTTATTATTTTAATTCCTTTAAGTAAAGATAAAGCAGGTATATCAACCGGATCGAATGAAAATATTCTTACCGGCGATAAACGCAAGGAAATAGATGCGTTAATTGATTCTGATATTTCCGTAGAAGTTGAGAATTCTGAAACTGAATTTTCCAATCAGAATGATAAAACTCAGATTGTTTTGGTCGTTGAAGATAATGCCGATGTGCGCGGTTACATTTGTGAACAACTGGATGATAAATACCAGATTGCGCAGGCGGCAAACGGTATGGACGGATTTACACAGGCGCAGAAGCTAATACCCGATTTAATAATAACCGATGTTATGATGCCGAAAATGGACGGATTCGAATTCTGTAAAGAAGTACGCAGGAATGAAAAAACCAGTCACATCCCGATTATTATGTTAACCGCTAAAGCGGGATTGGATGATAAAATTGAAGGATTGGAAACCGGAATTGATGCTTACTTAACCAAACCGTTCAGTGCAAAGGAATTGATTGTACGAGTGAGTAATCTTATCCACCAGCGCGAGCAATTGCGTAAACGGTTCAGCACAAAAACCGTTATTAAACCGTCCGATGTAACTGCCGCTTCGGTCGACCAGACATTCCTTGAGAAAGTACTGATTACTGTTGAATCGCACATTGAAGATGAAGAGTTTAACGTAGAAAGATTAGCCGGTAAAGTTTTTATGAGCGTATCTCAGCTAAACAGAAAGCTGCGTGCACTTATCGATCAGTCAGCAGGGCAGTTAATCCGTTCGATGCGCTTAAACCGTGCCGCAGATTTGCTTAAACAAAACGCCGGTTCGGTTGCGGAAATTTGCTACATGGTTGGCTTCAACGATCAATCGTATTTTACCCGCTCGTTTAAAAAGCAGTTCGGCACCACTCCCTCCGAATTTAAAAAAAGCAGTAAACCCGATTAACAAGCGCAGGTTGCTTTAATAGTAACCACGTATTGTGAAACCATTCCATTAATTGTAGCAAACAACCCCGATTACGACTAAAGTCGGAATCTGTCCCTCCTTGGGAAGGAGGAGAAAATTTGTTTATCATTTTTGATTATAATGATTATGTAAAGCAGAAAAAATTCTTTGCCAAATACTACCATTTTCACATTTTTGTGTTTAACCACTCATTAGAACCTCTATTGCGCAAATTGTCCTAATATTTGCGCCGTATTTACAAGATTTGACGTGCCGCCTTCCATACTTTTACACTGAAATTATTCATTCATAAAAGAAAAATTTCATTTATGATATCACTAAATAAAAGATTGCTCTTAACGAATCTCACCGGTTTGTTAATAGGAGTTTTTCTGGTTTCCGGATGTCAGCAGCAAGAAGATTATTCCAAAGAGTTAAAACCGCTTGTTGATAAATATAACTCAGCATGGGAAACCGGTAATGTGGATGAATTCGATGATATCTTCCATCCTGATTTTGTAAGGCACTCCGATGCATCAACATCCGCTATAAACCTTGAGGAACTGAAAAAACTCATCAAAGATTTTCATACTGC
>JAJRSV010000095.1 GCA_024278655.1 Bacteroidota bacterium
AATAACCAGGGCAAATCGTGCAGCGGATCTTTGAGAACTTCCGCAAGCGGTTTGGTGACTGCTTTTACTGGGCTTAAAAATTTCAACCCTCCCATTCCCTGGAACATAACTTCCAGTTTATATGAGAGGATTCCTAAAAAGTTGGTTGTTACCTGTAAGGGAAAAAGAATCAACACGGAGAGGAAGTTAAAAAAGTCGTGCACCGTTGCTGCGGCAAAAGCTCTTTTAAACTCATTGCTACGGTTAATCTGCGGAAGTGCAGCAATAGTGTTCGTTATCGATGTTCCGATGTTTGCACCCATAATAATAGGAATTGCCGTATCGATGGTAAGAGCACCGGCAGCTACCATTCCCACAACCATCGAAGTTGTAGAAGATGAACTTTGAATAATTGAAGTAGAAAGTATTCCTATAAACAACCCGACAAAAGGATTTGTAGTGGTTGCAATAAGAGTTTCGGAGAATCCTTTCCCGAACAACTTCAAAGAAGCGCCCATCAACTGCAAACTGAATATAAAGAAGTAGAGAAAGACTAAAAGTCCGACAAACGCAAACAGATTTTTATGCCGGACGAAGAATTCCTTGAATTGTATCATACAAAAAATAATTTGATTTTGATTGAAAAAACGCTTTAATCGATCAATTTCAAAAAGAATATATTATTTCTTTTACTTTAAATTTAACAAGTTGATGGTAAGGTACACTGTTTCCAATGTTAAATTAATGTTAACTTTTCAGGCAGCCTGTTTCCCTTATTTAAAGAGTTTAAGTGATAACAAATAGTTCTGAATTTAGATAATTTATTATTTGCAACTATGTAACGGCTTGTTTAATTTAGCCGGAAATATTCTTGAAATTATTAATCAAATAAGAATTCTAACAAAGTAGTAATGTCATTTTTCAATACCTGGTTTCCATTTATTTATTTGTACGGCGTGGGAGGTATATTCTTTTTTATAGGGGTTTATCTCGCAAGAAAAAGCGGTGCGCTCGATCTTAATATTAAGCGTCACAGGTTTTGGTACCGGGTAATGTTGTACGGATATTTATACTTTGTTATTCTTCATGCCACCTTAATAATTGCAGCACTATATTTTTAATATATGGATTTACAGAATTTTAATAGTATAGGAACTTCGACCGACTGGATAATAATGATTGCCTACTTTATAGTAATCATGTTATTCGGAAGTTATTTCGGTAAGTATAATCGGAATACGACCGATTTCTTTTTCGGCGGCAGAAGATTTGCATGGTGGCTCATCGCTTTTTCTATTGTTGCAACCGGGGTTGGAAGCCATAGCTTCGTTAAATACTCCGCTAAAGGATTTCAGCACGGTATTTCCTCTTCGATGACTTACATAAACGACTGGTTTTTTATTCCTTTCTTCCTTTTCGGATGGCTGCCCATAATTGTTTATACGAAAATCAGATCGATACCCGAATACTTCGAAAAACGATTCAGTCCATCGGCGCGGTTTTTGGCAACCATTCTTTTGCTTGCATATATGATTGGCTACATCGGGATAGGATTCCTTACACTCGGTAAAGCTGTGCTGCCGCTGCTGCCGGAAAACCTTTCGGTTTTGGGAATGCACTTCGATATTACTTTGATGGGTACGGTTATATTCATCGCCGTGGTTACGGGTATCTATATAACCTTCGGAGGGCAAACCGCTGTTATCTTTACCGATTTACTGCAGGGTTTTATATTGCTCTTTGCGGGGTTGCTGCTCTTCGTTCTCGGGCTTCACTACTTAGGCGGTTTCGATGTTTTCTGGAACCTGCTCCCTACCGAATGGAAAATGCCTTTAGCCAAGTTTAATCGTCCGCCAGATTTTAATTTTGTGGGGATATTCTGGCAAGACGGGGTTGCCGGCTCTGTGGGCTTTTTATTTATGAACATGGGGTTAATTATGCGCTTTATGGCAACCAAGAGCGTAGATGAAGGAAGAAAAGCTGCTACATTCAACATTTTGTTTATGCTTCCTATTTCTGCTATTGTTGTTGGAAATGCCGGATGGATCGGAAAAGCTATTTCGGTGCTGAACCCGGACATCGTACCCCCAAACACTTCGCCCGATGAAATTTTTGTCGTGGTTGCAAACATTGTAGCGCATCCCGGTGTGTTCGGATTTATAATGGCTGCCCTTACGGCTGCACTGATGTCAACCGTCGATACTTTAATTAATGCAACTGCCGCAATTTATATTAACGATGTTCACCGACCGATTAAGAAATGGCTTAAGCTAATTGAAAAAGATTGGCAAACCGAGGACAGGCAGGAACTGTTTTCTGCAAGAATCTCATCCATTGTAATTACAATACTCGGAGTTCTGGCGGTTCTTGTATTTAAACAATTCCCCACGGTTTACGAAGCGCACGGTTACTTCCATTCAACTTTAACACCGCCGTTGGTTGTAGCAATTTTCTTAGGAATTTTCTGGAGGCGTTTTACTCCCGCTGCGGTAATAGGTTCGTTCCTCGGGGGTGTTACTTTAATGATAATGGGAGCCTATCATCCCGGAATATTAATCAAACCGATTGCACATGGCATTCAAATGAATCCCGATCATCCTTATACTTACATAAGGGCTTTATATAATTTGCTGGTAGTTTCTATTGTGGCAGTAACCCTGGTTTACGCCGATCCGTTTTTCAAAAAAGTAGTAAAGTCAATAAGATCAAAAGCGAATTACACTTTTATTATAAATTCGTTCGTAGTTATTTCCGGTTTATTATTTGTCGGGCTTGTCTTCGAGTCTTCGTTTATGACAATCCATCCTGATTCTTACGTGGAAATAATCACTATGTTTTTACTAACGTTTGTGATGGTATTTTGTATTTCGATTGTTGTTACCGATAAAGTTAAATACGATCCTATTGCTCAAACAACAGGGTTAACAATATGGACTGTTAAAAAAGCCAAAGAAATGTTCAAGGGAAGAAAGCTTAACGAACTGGAAGGCGAAAAAGTTAAAGTGCACTGGAAGCTTAAAGAAGGCGAAGACGATACAATTCATTTTTCAAAGAATGATATGGAAAAGATGAAGGCGGAAGTCGGTGACCTTGTTTACATTACCGATGCACGCAAA
>JAJRSV010000096.1 GCA_024278655.1 Bacteroidota bacterium
AATACAATAATTTTTCTTAAGAACAAATATAGGTGGTACGCTGGTTTAGCATCCCGACCTTGTCGGGATCAGCCACTCACCCACCTCTCCAAAGCTGAAAATATCAAATACAATAATTTTTCTTAAGAACAAATATAGGTGGTACGCTGGTTTAGCATCCCGACCTTGTCGGGATCAGCCACTCACCCACCTCTCCAAAGCTGAAATGTTAAATACAATAGTTTTTCTTAAGAACAAATATAAGAGGTACGCTGGTTTAGCATCCCGACCTTGTCGGGATCAGCCACTCTATCACGGCGTAGTCCCGATTTATCGGGACGAAGACGGATAACCCACTTCTCCAATGCTGAAAAATCTCATACAATAATTTTTCTTAAGAACAAATATAGGTGGTACGTTGGTTTAGCATCCCGACCTTGTCGGGATCAGCCACTCTATCACGGCGTAGTCCCGTTTTATCGGGACGAAGACGGATAACCTATCTCTCTATAGCTCAAAATTTTGAATTACAAAGATAATATTTCCAATCGAATAATAAAATGTATTTTTATTTAAACTTCTATCTTTCAATACCATTCATCCATTCAATCATTTATTTTTCAGAGGGAGTTTTTCCAATTGTCCATCAGTTTAAATGCGTTTCTGTTTGCTTCACTCCCGTTCATTGCATCGTAGCCGAAATCTCTGCCGCTCATCTCTTTTATTTTTGTGTAAACTTCTTCTTTTACAAAAGGGAGTTCACTTTCCTTTAATATAGAAATAAGAAGCTCTGCACCTGACTTTTTATTTAACTCCACAATCCTGCTTGCTATTTTAAATTTGTTGTATTCATCAGTTGATTTTTGAAATAACATATTTAGATGGTTTATATCATTTTCATTATTCAGGTAAGCATCAAGTTCTTCTTCCGTCATAGAATCAATATTTATGTCGGATTTGCTCTCCGGCTGATGTACTATTTCTGTGTCGGTTTCACTATGAGAGTGTTCGTTCTGAATTTTGCTGAAAAAATTTCCTAATAAGTAAAATCCAAATACCACTACAATCAGTGTTCCTAATCCTAATGCAACGCGCATCAGGGCTTTCTTACGCATTTCTGCACGGTGCACATATAAATAAACAGCAACGATGATTAACATCAATCCGTAAAATGCAACTACAGTAGGACCGCTTGGCAAATCGCCGATGTATGAAAGATATAATCCGAACACACTAACAATTACACCCATCGCCCAGCCGATGATAAGTTGTTTCCATAACACATCAGTAATAAGCATTGATGTAATTGCAGGCACTACTAAAAATACAAACACTAACAACACACCCGCGGTTCCAACCGAATGAGTAATTACAACACCGAATGAAACATAAAAAAGGAAATCCCAGAATCGCACGTTCATTCCTTTTTTGTAAGCTTCTTCGGGATTTTCTGAAATCAGTATGAATTGCTTTCTGTAGATGTAATGAAAAATTCCTACAAAAGAATACACAATTGCAGCATTGCGTATGGTATCCCATTTAACCCAGAGTATGCTTCCAGTTAGAATTTCTTTTATGTGTTCAGCGCCGTGTGGTGCTTTATCGATTACAAGTATTGCAACCGATGCTGCAATTGCATAAGCGAGTCCTATTACAGCTTCCTGCGGTATCTTCTCGTGGCGGATTCGCGAAATGGAAAATACTGCCGCACCTAAAAACGTGAACAGCAGCGAAAACCAATAAGCACCCGTTGTTCCGGGCAGAACACCGAACAGGAAGCCGACTGTTGTTCCCAAAGCAGCAATTTGTGCAAGTGCAAGATCGACGAAAATTACTTTTCTCCGTATAACGTGCAAACCAAGATAAGAATGAATGCCTACGAGAATAAGGCATTCAAAAAACGCGGGAGCCATTATGTCTAATACATTTAATTCCATTTAAATACTCTTTTTATTTATTACTCATTTTCTCAAAGGCATTTTTTAATTTTGTTATCCAAAGGTTAGTAAGCTTAAAAACGTTTTCGGTGTTCGGCGCACCATTAACGTACATAGGAACAATAACCGGTTCGGCACCGACTTTATCGCAGATGTTACGTACTTTATTTTCATCGAAGTAGTTTGCGGCAAGCAAAACTTTAACGTGGTTCTTTCTCATCACCTGCACTAACTCTTCAACATGTCTCGGCGAAGGGGGAATGCCCGGCTTCGGTTCAACATAACCTACTATTTCTAAACCGAAAAGCTTCTGGAAGTAAACCCAGTTTTTATGATATGCAACAATCTTTTTACCGCGGAAGGGGAGTGCATCTTTCATCCAGCCGCCAAGGTATTCAATCATCTTTTTACCCTTGTACTCTTTCTTTTCAAGAAAGTCTATTAACTGACCGTTGTTTGCAAGTTTTGTTAACAACTTGCCGCCCATCAGATTTACAAGCTCTTCGCCGAAAGTTCTCCTGTCAATTTCATCCTTGAATATTTTCAGATTGTTTCGATAAAAGTCTTTATTTGCCGGGTCATTTTTCTCAAGACCAATCGTAATATTTTCGGCAATTACTTTTAAGTTTAACGGATTAGTTGTAATGTGTGGATTGCCATAAATATGCAGACCACCTTCACTACGCGACAGAACATCGGGTTTATCGAGTAGCTCTATGCCATCGTAAGCGGCTACAAAACCTTGCTGACCGGAGCGTATTTTATCGTTTTTCGACAAATCAACAAGCGAAGGAACCCAAAGCTCTAAATCGAGTCCTGTTGATACAAACAAATCTGCTTTGCTTAATAAAACTGCGAAGCTCGGTTTGGGTCGAACAAAGTGTGCATCCTGGTCGCCCTGAACGATGTAATGCACATCAACTTTATCCCTGCCGATATATTTAACTATATCAGCATAAGTGCTTAAGGTTGTAACTACGTTTAATTTATCCTGAGCAAAAACTAAACTGCTTATTGTTAGTAATAATGTTATAATTAATTTCTTTCTCATTGTTCACCTCGTATTAATAACGTTCATGTTTATGTGGACCTGCTGCAAACACAATTTGAAATCGAATTGTATTTTGTACCGTTGGTGTTTCGGTTCCATCTAAATAGTTGTATTGCAAACGGAACTTTACCCAGTTGCTTTGCCACCAGGTTATATAAGGAACAACCTGGTAGCTGTAACGTGAATTGTTGTGTATTTCGAAAGGTTGAGTGAAATCGAAGCGGACACCGATGTGCCATTGCAAATCGAATTTATAATCGAAGTATGTATAAGCACCGAAAGTTTTAATCCTGTCATTTGCCAATTCTTTATTTGCATAAAAAACTTCTGTGCGCCAGATAAATGAATTGTATCTTGCTTTGTTCAGCGGTTCCCAGAAAAGAGTCAAATCAATTCCGCCGACTGTTGTTAAACGTGAATCTTCTAAAATTAAATTACCATCGTTATCGTAACCACGTACATTATTTTTCCCTAACATCCCGGTTAAACCGAGTTCAAAATAAGTATCGGGTGAAATGTCCCAGTAGTTTTTAAAGTGAAGAAGCGCAGCGGGGAAGGAGAATAACTCGCCTGAAAACAACTGCTCGTTCTCGCCGTTTGTAATTTGAATCAGCAGCGAATTTGCATCGGCAAACAACGAAGGCATAAGCCAATCGAATGAAAGCCCGATTTGATTTATACCGTCTTCACCTAAAATTGTAGTAAGTGCAAGCGGGTAATCAAACTGGTCTAAGCTGTGCGAATGCCAGCGGTTCAAAACACCGAACTGCTGCCTGAACTTTCCGGCTGTAAGACTCACATTCGGAATGAGCTTGGTTAGTGTCATATAACCTTCGGCAAACTCAATTCCACCGGGATTTATTTCGACAATGAACTTTGCAAGACTAAAGGGGTCGAGATTGCTCTGAACATTCATTTCCATCACTCTGAAAAACGCACCGCTTCTTTCATTTCCGTTAAAGTTATTTTTGTTGGCAATGTACTGTCCGTACATATCGCCCAGAACACTTATCTCGGGATTGATTGCCTGAAGCGAACGCTGCCCGCTTTTAAACACTTTTGTTTCCTTTTTCTCTTCCTTTTCGTTTGCAACGGTTTCAGCTTCCTTCAGCAGTTTTTCAAGCTCATCCCGTTCAATTTTTTCTTCTAACTTTTTAATTCGTTCTTCGAGCCGTGCAATTTTTGTTGAATCGTTTTCCTGAGCAAAAACAGCAGAATTTTGAATGAGTATAAACCCGGTTAATAATAATATTTTGAAATTCATAACAGACATCCTTATTTAAATTTCATTTATATCAAAAATCATTTATTAGATTGATGACTATGAAATGATTTAAACTTTCCGGACAACAACACTCAAACCGATTAAGTGTGTTGTTTGGAAAATGTGATTAATAAGAAATTTCGTTCGTTATGAATTTATAGGAGGTGCTCTTAAGTGATTCGAAAGGGTAAAATCGTTTTGAGGAATTTTATCAATACTTAAATTTAGAAATCCCGTATTTCCTGTGGTTTGAGATTTAAAAGTAGATAAGTCTGTTAAATTTATTGATTGTAATGCAATATAATTTGAATGAATAGTACAGATAAACTGAAGCCCGTTATATTTTCCGTCACTCTGATTAGAATTGTTACCGGCTGACTGACTTGTAACGGAATAAGGGAGATTCAAATCGTAGTTGTGATGATGCAGAATACTGAACGCAGAGGTTAGCACGAAAAAGAATAAAATTACAGCCGCAATATTTCTTCGATATGTATAAATTTTGTTCAACATTTGTGGTAACAAATATTTCAATATTTCATAAGTTATACAAGGAAATTACATGGTGAAAAATATTTATTTTTATTCTTATGTAAAGGATAGATTATTTATCATGCAGCACGAAGATTTATATTGCTTCGTGCTGCATACAATATACCTACTTTAGCAGAATAGCTTTCTTAACACTGTTAAACGTACCTGCGGTCATTCTTATAAAATAAACTCCTGATGAAACATTTGATGCATCCCAGTTTACCGAATACCTTCCCGGTTCTTTTTCTTCGTTAACAAGAGTTGTAACTAATTGCCC
>JAJRSV010000097.1 GCA_024278655.1 Bacteroidota bacterium
ACTTCGTTTTTGTAACGTTCGTTTTTAGGAATGCAGAACCTGTAATCCAATGAGCGCAATCCGTCAGGTGGACCGTACAATCCTTCATCATTGAACATATTTAAATCGAAAGTGATTTTTGCCAATGCATTCCCGTTGGTTTTAACCGAACCGGTGAAAAGAGAACAGGATGGTGCGGTAAGTATAATCAATAAAAGAGTAAATGTTAGAGTTTTGAACATAACAAAATGTATTCCGCCTAAAATTGCATATATGTACAGCACTTATCTATACTGACAGACAAGTTAATTGCCTTTTGAAATACCAACAAATGAAAAATAATTTTCTCTTGTTATTACTTCCGTCTTGCTACCGGGATAAGCTGATATAAACGTTTTGGGGAATACAGAACTTTTAGGTTTACCCCATTTAAACTCAAACGCATATAAAATACCGTCTTTTTCCTCAATGTAATCTATCTCTTGTTGCTGCAGGGTGCGCCAAAAGAACGAGCGGACAGATTCGCCTTTATTAGCATAAAGTTTTATTCTCTCGCTTATTAAAAAATTTTCCCATAATGCCCCCACATCGTTCCTGAATTCTAACTGGTTAAAATTTGAAATAAGAGCATTTCTTATTCCGTTATCGTAAAAATATACTTTCCTTTTTTTGCTGATTTCGGTTCTTACGTTTCTGCTGAACGGAGGAAGTCTGAAAATAACAAATGCTTTTTCTAACAGATCGATATATTTGGCAACAGTTTCTTTATCAATATCCAACGTATTGGATAGTTCATTGTATGAAACTTCATTACCTATTTGGGCGGCAAGTGCTACAAGTAATTTTTCCAGAACCTCGGGCTTTCTGATGTCCTGATATGCAAGCACATCCTTAAACAAATAACTCGTAGCCAGACTCTCTAACAGGGGTTTTCTTTCATCAGGTTTTAATGTTATTTCGGGGTAAAGACCAAAAATCATTCTGTCTTTTAACAGCCTGCTTTCCTCTATCCAACCAAACTCATCCGATAGCTCCTTTACAGAGAATGGGAGTAAAACAAAATCATATTTTCTTCCGGTTAAAGGTTCGCTTATCTCATTTGACAGCTCAAGAGCTGAAGAACCCGTTGCAATCACCTGAACCTCAGGCAGTTGGTCTACAAATAGTTTTAACGTAAGCCCGATATTTTTTACCCGTTGTGCCTCATCGATTAAAACCAACTTGTTTTTTCCTACAATATCTTTCAGCTTGGTTGAAGTTGAATCGGTAAGCATCAACCGTATATCCGGCTCATCGCAATTTAAATACAAATATTTTGCAGTATGATTGTCAGCAATCATTTTTATCAAAGTTGTTTTACCAACCTGGCGGGCACCGGTTACAATTATAAGCTTCCCTTTAAAAAGCTTACTTTCAATAATATTTTGTAATTCTCTTTTAATCATGATTTTTCTCGATTATAATCGCTGATTAATATAATATTTTTCGATTATAATCGCAAAAAAATATAATATTTGGCGATTACAATCGCTGAATATTATGCTTTTTGGCGATTTGCTATAGAATCGTTCGAAAAACTAATAAAATCCTACTCATCCTCTCGGGTCCAGATTCCGGCAGAAATTATTCCCCTTCGAAAACAGATTCAGCATTTAATCTTCACGCTTGTCAACAATTAGTCTGTGTTTAAAATTTGCAATCTTAAGTGCAAGCGCTGTTACCAGCGTGCTCATTTTATCCAACTTTTTAAAATTGATTTTCTCCGTATCATCGGTCGGCTGATGATAGTCTTCGAGCATGTGATCGTAGAAAAATACAACGGGAATATTTTTGCGGGCATAGTTGTAATGATCGCTTCGGTAATAGTAACGATTCGGGTCGTTGGGGTCGTCGAACGTGTAATCGAGCACAAAATTTACCGTGCCTGCATTCGCTTCTTTTACAAGATTGTATAACTCTGTACTTAACTTATTTGAACCGATGCAGAAAACGGAATCGATGCTTCCGCGTCCAACCATATCGATGTTGATATCGGCGACAACATTTTCAATAAAGCTGCTGTTATTTGTAAGATATTCCGAACCGAGCAGACCTTTCTCTTCGCCTGTATGAAACACGGCTAATACCGGGCGCTTGTTTTGCTTAAGCATCGAAAGACGACGGGCTGCTTCGAGAACTGTAACAGTGCCTGAACCGTCATCATCCGCACCATTATAAATTTCACCATCTTTTTTGCCAAGGTGATCGTAATGCGCACTCATCACAACAAGTTCATTTTTGAGATTCGGATCGGTGCCTTCAATTAAGCCGATTACATTTCTTGCGGATTTGGTTTCAGAATATATTTTGTAATCGGTTTGTATCTTCTTACTCAAACGAAAAGCTTTATGTGGCTTCTCTTCATTTACTTGATTCATTATCTCTTCGTAAGAAAGTTTTTCGTTTGCAAGTAAAGCAGTTGCGGCATCTTCCGATAATATAAACAAAGGAATACCATCTTTTTCCTTCATACTTTCTTCACCGTTTCCAATCAGGTTCACCGAAGATGAAAATGATCTTCTTTTAAGAAACTTCCAATATTTTATCATCATATCGTCGGGAAGAAACAAAACTCCCGTTGCACCATGCTTAACAGCATTATTATACTTATAGTCGGACTGAGTAAACATGCTGAACTTTTTATCCGGGAACAAACTTTTGCCGTCCTTCTTCGGAGTTCCCATCAAAAGCAGCACAACTTTTCCGTCAACATCAACGCCTTTGTAATCATCATAATCGGAGCTGTCATTCGTTATGCCGTAACCGGCAAACACAACTTCATAAACCTTACCCGAATATTTTTCGGAAGGCATATTGCGGAGAGACAAATAAAAATCATCGCCTAATTTCAATTTGTTTTCTCCCCCTTCCGAATCGATTATTGTTATTGTAGATTCTTTATCGGTACCACGCACCGACAACTCAAAATTCTGAAAGTATGTTCCGTCATCGCCAAACGGTTTCACACCGTACTTTTCCAATTCTCCGGCAATAAAAAGCGAGGCAAGTTTTTCGCCTCTCGTTGCAGTTTCTCTTCCTTCAAGTAAGTCGGATGCAAGAAACCGGAGATTACTTTTTAAATGAGTTATTCCTGATTGCTTATTTAAAACATTTTGTGCAACCGTCGTTTGGAATAACGTAACAATTGTAAAAAGAATTACCGCGCAGTTTTTACGGAATCGCATTTAATCCTCAACTGATTTTTATTGATTAAACATCTTTTTATTTCAGATCAATTATGGTTTTAAACCGCTGAACTCGTTTTGCAGGTAATGCAAAGCTTTGTTGCTAATAACAAGATTCTTTTCCTTGGCAAAGTTCTCTGCATTTTGCAGATTGCCCCTGTAAAATCTCAGCCATAAAAAGTTAGAAACCATTACCGCGTCAAAGATTCTTTCGTCAACAATAGCTTTGATTGTTATATATCCCCAAAGCACGTTCCATCCGAGTGAAAGCAGTCCGCTTAAATATTCGCCGGTGTAAAATTGTCCGGCTCCGGGAATAATATACGAAAGAGTTTTTGCCATGGTAACGGAATAAAGCTCCTCATCAACCTGTTTTGTAAGAACGGCTAATTCTTTTGCCGAATCTACTTTCGCAAACTCGAGCGATGCTTTTTCCCACTCATCTGCAAAAATATAAGCCCAGCCGCGCCAGTAAGTTATTTCATCTTTTTTATCGGCAAATCTTTTATCTGCCTGCAGAGAATCGAGCAGCTTAAGTGCGCGGTTTGTTGTTCTTCTTAAAATGTTCACGCGGATTATATCGGTTCGTGCCTTGCAAAGCTCATCTTTGTTTCGGGCATTTATTTCGGCAAGTGTAAAATAACGAATCGCATCGGAAAACTTTGCGCCCTGTTTGTACGATTGAGCAATCAGGTTGTAAGCATCGTAGTTATAATTTCCGCTTTCATCAAAAAAGAGCAGGCGCTTTGCTTCGGTTATGGCATCGAAGAAATTTTCCTGCTGATATAATTCTTCAGCCAAACGGAATTGCTCATCGAAACTGTTTTGTCCGAAAGCATCGATAAACAGAAGAAAGAACAATATTATTAAACTACTCTTCATCGCAAAAACCGTAGTTGGGAGTGTAGTAGTTATGTTTTTCAAGATAACGTTTTAGGTTTTCTTCGTATTCAAAATCAATTTTAACATTATGAACCTGCGCTGCTGCAACCGAGCCGTAAACGTTTCCGCCGTAGAAAAGTGCCGCTGCTGCTGTAAAAATCCATGCACGGGTTGTATGGTTTGCCTGGAAATTATCGTAAGCAAGGAATGCAAAAACCCCGGTAACTAAAAACGCAACAATTCCGTCGCCGACTTCACCTACATATATTTTTCCGCTGCCCGGAATAACAGCCGACATAATTCCTGCAAGCAGCGAACTTTTATACGGCGGGTCTTTTTTCCAATTGTAAAACGATGAAATTTGTCCCTGCTCATTTTCATCAAAAGGGATAAGAAAATCATTCATTTCGGGTAGAGGGTCTTCGGTAAAAAGATAAGAGAAGTTAAAGAGCTTTTTGCCTTCATTCCGATATTTGGTGTTTATGTTAACAAATTCGTTTAAATAATACTTTCGCACACCGTAGTAGTTATCCATCAGAAAATTTGTCTTAAGTATTTCTAATGTCGATTCGTTGTAATATGCTGAGGTCTGATTGACCTTTGAAAAATTATCAATTGCATCCAAATAATTTTTGATTCGGGAAAAGCAAAGGGCGATTTTAAAACGAAGTGTATCGTCACCCGGTGTGCCGTGAATTCTTTGGTATTCGATAGCCGATCTCAGATAATCTTTATCGCAAAAAAGAAAGTCGGCAAACTTACGGATGTTCTGCGGCGAGTTAAAGTTGAATGTTTTATCCTGCGGCTTTACTGCGGTTGACACCACCAAAAGCAAAATAATTATGAGGGCTTTCATTACTTACTAACAATAACGCCGGGTGGAATATATTTTATTTTATCCTTTTCGAGTTTATACATATCTACCGGATCGTAATAGTGCCCGTCTTTAACGCGGGGATAATGTTCGTAACGTTTGTAGAGGTTGAAATCACGTGTAAACCGGTCGAAGAACATCAGTGTTCCCTGAATGATGTTTGTTTCTTTCGATGCTTCGACAAAGAAGGATGAACAGGAAGGGCGGAAAGGACAGTTATCGCCGTCAAGGTCCGATATAAAAAACCAATATGCGTTGGCAGTAACTTTAGAGATGAAACCGGAAACAGTTTCCGATTCGATACCGTAATTCCTGTGACGGAAATTATTCTGCTTTTCATACTTGTAATCCGCTTTCCCCCATCGAACCCAATCGGTTTGAGAGAAAGCGGAATTAACAAGCAAACTAATAAAGATTATTATGTAAGCAGTTTTTAGCATTAATCTTTTAAGAGTGAACGAGCAATAACTATTTTCTGAATCTCAGATGTTCCTTCGTATATCTCGGTAATTTTTGAATCACGCAGATATCTTTCAACAAGATATTCTCTAACATATCCGTAACCGCCATGAATCTGAATTGCTTCGAGTGCACACTCAACTGAAACTTTGGATGCATAAAGTTTTGCCATTGCAGCTTCTTTTATGTACGGCTTGTTTGCATCTTTCAAAGCAGCCGCCTGAAGCGTAAGCATTTTTGCGGCATCCACTTTAACAGCCATATCGGCAATCTTAAATTGTATTGCCTGATGGTTGGCTATTTGGGTTCCGAAAGCTTTTCTTTCTTTGGCATATTTAATCGATGCTTCCAGCGATGCTTCGGCAATACCTATTGCCTGTGCCGCAATACCGATTCTTCCGCCGTTCAGTGTGTTCATTGCAAAGTTGAATCCTTTACCTTCTTCCCAAACAAGATTTTCTTTCGGTACTTTAACACTTTCAAAAGTAAGTGAACAAGTATCGGAACTGCGTATACCTAACTTGTCTTCCTTCACTCCGTGTCCGAATCCTTCCCATCCTTTTTCCACAACGAAGGTTGAAATACCTTTATGTCCTTTTTCCTTATCGGTAGTTGCGATAACCACATAATAATCGGCACTCTTTCCGTTCGATATCCAGTTTTTTATTCCGTTAAGAATATAATAATCGCCGTCTTTGTCCGCAGTGGTTTTCTGTTTTGTTGCATCGCTGCCGGCTTCCGGTTCCGATAAAGCAAACGCACCTAACTTTTCGCCCTGTGCAAGCGGAGTTAAATATTTTTCCTTTATGTAATCCGAACCGTAAGTTTCCAATCCCCAGCAAACTAAAGAATTGTTAACCGACATAATTACACCGACGCTTGCATCAACCTTGGATATTTCAATCATTGCAAGCACGTAACTGATGGTATCAAGTCCGGCGCCGCCATATTCGGGCGCAACCATCATACCCATAAATCCGAGTTCACCCATTTTTTTAATTATCTCTGTGGGAAATTCGGCATTCTTGTCCCTTTCAACAGCA
>JAJRSV010000098.1 GCA_024278655.1 Bacteroidota bacterium
AAATCTTTCAACTTCCACAACGGCTTTTTCCGCCTGCACAACTCTAAAGTAAACCACGGCGTTCACTTTAAGGGAAACATTATCCTTTGTTATTACATCCTGCGGCGGAACATCCATAACAACAGTTCTTAAGCTTACCCTAACCATTCTATCGACCAGCGGAATGAGCAGGATAAGTCCGGGTCCCTTTGCACCGATCAACCGTCCGAGACGAAATACAACTCCCCTTTCGTACTCTCTTAAAATTCTTATTGCACTTGCAAGAACGATAACAATAAAAAGAATCAGTACACTAAAATATGACGATAACTCAGGCATCATATCCTCCCTTGATTTATTATTCGTTTACTTTTTTAACTTTTAGTTTAAGATTTTCTGCGCCGGTAACTTCAACGGAATCACCTTTTTCAATTACACCGCTTTGGCTTTCGGCATTCCAGTATTCTCCATGCACGGATATTTTACCTTCAGGCGAAAGCTTTGTAACGGCTTTACCTTTTTCGCCTATCAGACCTTCCATTCCCGTAGCAACTTTCTTACGCTGCGCTTTAATCCCCATCGAAATACCGAAGAGGAAAAACAAAGCCGTTATGCCTACAATAAAAATTATCAGTTCCATTGATATTTGCACTGCCTCCAAAATTGAATCGGTATTTATTAACATAATCGAACCTAAAAAAAGCGAGATTATTCCGCCGATAGTAAGAACACCGTGACTAACAACTTTAATTTCAAGAACGAATAAAATTATACTCAATAAAATAAGAGCCAAACCTGCATAATTAACCGGCAAAGTGTTCATGGAATAAAATGCGAGTATTAAACAGATGCCCCCGATAACACCCGGAAATATTGCTCCCGGATTATACAACTCGAAGAACAAACCGTAAATGCCAAGCATCAATAAAATGTATGCGATGTTCGGATCGCTTAAAATGCTTAATATCTTTTGTGAGAATGTCATATCGAGCACTATTATTTCGGCGTCTTTTGTGTGCAGGGTTTTTGTTCCTTTAATTGTCTCCACTTCCCTGCCGTCCAATTGTGCGAGCAAATCATTTAAATCTTTAGCTATTAAATCAATCACGTTCAGTTTTAAAGCTTCGGTTTCGGTTATCGATAAACTTTTCCTTACCGCATCTTCGCCCCACTCAATGTTCCGGTTCCTCTTTTCACTAATTGTTCTTATAAAAGCGGCAGCATCGTTGGTAGCTTTTTCCATCATAATCGTATCCTGCGTTCCCTGCAAAGTTACAGGATGTGCCGCCCCGATGTTGGTTCCCGGCGCCATTGCGGCTATGTGTGCAGCCATAGTAATAAACACTCCCGCAGAAGCCGCCTGCGAACCTGACGGTGCAACGTAAACAACAATGGGTATTTCGGATTGGAGGAATTCGGTTACAATTATTCGGGTTGATTTTAACAGTCCCCCGGGTGTGTTCAGTTTTATTACCAGACACCCGGCATTTTCTTCAACGGCTTTTTCAATTCCGGAACGGATATAATCGGCAGCGGCAGGATGGATTGCTAAATCGGCATTGATAACCACTACCTTTCTATCCTGTGGATAAACAAAGACCGAAATAATAAGAAGTAAGGGAATTATGTAATGCAATTTCAGCATAAGCATCCCTGTTATTAAAATCGAAATTAAATGTAGCTAAAATTCAAGATGGAATCAATAATTTACCTTTGCCCGGTTTTAACCCGGGTTGCCGGCAGTTAAACACCCGGATGAAACTTTAAGTGATAATTCAAGAAAGATGCTCCCTAACCCGGATAAACCGGAAAAGACAAGTTGTAAAAAGCAAATTCCAAATAAATATCAAATTTCAATTACTAAATTCCAAACTATTTTTGAACATTGATATTTTGAATTTGGATATTATTTGAATTTTGGGATTTGTTATTTGTTATTTTCTGCCAAATCATAACAGGATATTAATTATAAGTTATTAAATCATCGCCGGAACTTTTTTCAACCAATTAAATGTTATCTCTATTCCGCAATTAACCTTGTAGAGGTTATATTATTGTAGTAGTATTTCAACCATCATCAGATAGTAAAAACCTCGTAGAGGTTTAATAAATTTCCGGTTTGTGAAACATCTGTCCAAAATAAATTTCTCTGAAATACCGGCAGAGTAAAAATTAAAATGGGTTACAGATGTTTACATTCGTTTCATTTGTAAGAGTTACTCATATAAAAAAATAATTCGGACAGTATTGGTTTGAATTTTAGCTTTATATTTCTCCTCCCCTGCTTATTGATCCTCTACGAGGATATTTTTGTTTTTCTCCTTCTTTTTTACAATAATTGAACATCTACGATGTTCTTTGCAAGTGTAAGTTTGTCCCGCTTTTTCTTTAACCTAACCCGGATAAACCGGAAAAGACAAATTTCAAAAAGCAAATTCCAAATAAATATCAAATTTCAATTACTAAATTCCAAACTATTTTTGAACATTGTTATTTTGAATTTGGATATTATTTGAATTTTGGGATTTGTTATTTGTTATTTTCTGCCAA
>JAJRSV010000099.1 GCA_024278655.1 Bacteroidota bacterium
AACCCCGGTAATCGAAAGATCGGGATAGCCGAATTCCAAAAACCACGGCGTCCAGTACCAATTGAGACTTTTACCAATAACATTGTTAAAAGTAAAAAAGAAGTCGAAAGGAATCGGATGCTTCCCGTTCCATCGAGACATATACTCGTGAAGTGCTTTTAAGAACAATTCATCGCCGAGCATGTTGCGCAAAAACTCGTAAGCATTTGCCGGGCGTGAATAAGCTGAAGTTCTGTAAGCAATACCTTTTAAATACACCGAAGGAACAATCAATGGAACATCTTTATCTGTACCTGCCACTCTTTGATAAAGCATAGCTTCTCTTCTCCGGGGATGATTGTTTTCAGCGGCTCTTTCCTGAAAATTATAAGGCAGCATAACCGCCCAGCCCTCATCCATAAAAGCATATTTACGCTCGTTGGTTCCCATAAAAAACGGGAAGTAAGAATGGGCAATTTCGTGCGAAGTTAATCCTACCGTTCCGGCGTAATTTCTCGCGGAGCCGTCGTTAACCATCATCGGAAATTCCATTCCGCCCGAACCGTTAAAAACCGTCATCGAAGGAAATGGAAAAGGAACAGCCGGCATTTCGAAAGAGAAATATTCTATCGTTTCTTTTGCTATTCGTGCAACATCATAAAAGTCTTCCGACTCTCCTTTGTAAACCGCCTGAATATATGTTCGCCTGTTGTTAACCGAATCCACGACTGTACTCACGGCGTCCCACATGTAGTGATCGCTCAGCGCAAAAGCAAAATCTGTTACATTCTTCGCATTGTATATCCAAACGTTAAATTCATTTGCCGAATTAAAGATATTACCGGCATTCAAATCTTCCTCACTCACAATCCTTACAACTTCGTTTGAATTGTGAGCTTTGTTATATCGTTCGAGATACGTTTCGGTTAAAACTTCATCCGGATTTTGCAGCACTCCCGTTGCCCATACTCCAAAATTATTCGGCACTCTTACTTCAACTTCATAATTTGAAAAATCATTATAAAATTCCTGCTGCCCGCCGTACTGGTTCCTGTCCCAACCATCTATATCGTCATAAACAGCCATTTGCGGATACCAGTAACCGATAAAGAACGAAGTTGAATCATACGTTCCCATTCTTAAGTTCATTACCTGCGGGATAACGAAACTCCATTGAAATGCAAGGTTTACACTGGAATGAGGTAGAACAGGTTCATCAAGGAGTATAAGCATATTTGTTCCACGCTTATTAACAGTAACGTTTTTTAGCGAGTCAATATCCTTTCCGCGAAGCATAATTTTTTTGAAAACCACACCTTTGTTTATTGCATTTTCGGGAACATTGAAATCACGTGCATTACCGACTTTAAATATATTCTGATAAAGTCTGATAACCAGCATCTTCAAAGAATCGGGACTGTTATTGTAATATGTAATCCTTTCCGAACCATAAAGAATTTTATTTACCGGATCGACCTGGACTTTTATTTTATAATCCGAAGAATTTTGCCAGTAGTTTGGTCCCGGTGTACCGTCAATATTTCTTGTGCCTTTCAGATAAGCATTTTTTACATTCAACGGAATGAAGAGGTCACCCTGCGCGAATGATGTTGTAAAAAGACCGGATAAGAACAACATAAAAAGTACAAAACGATATAAACCCGAATTGAACATTTTTCTTCCCTTAGATGTTAATAATTATTTTTGTAATAATGATAAACTTTTAGTCGAACAACGATTCTTCACCGGACTTGGCTTTACCAAACCGTTTGTATGCAAGCGGGGTTGCTTCCCTGCCTCGCGGTGTTCGCTGAATGAATCCCTGCTGAATAAGAAACGGTTCGTAAACTTCTTCTATTGTGCCTGGGTCTTCGTTTACGGCTACAGCTAAAGTGTTCAGTCCAACCGGACCGCCTCTGTACTTTTCTATAATTGCAAGAATAATTTCTTTATCCATTTCATCCAAACCGAACTCATCTACATCCAAAGCCAAAAGAGCTTTTTTAGATATGTCGAGATCAATCATATCTTTATCTTCAAAGTCGGCAAAGTCTCTGGTTCTGCGCAGCAGCCGGTTGGCAATACGCGGTGTGCCTCTTGCACGTTTGGCAATTTCGAACGAGGCATCTTCATCGATTTTTATTTCAAGTATTTTAGATGAACGCCTGACAATTTTTTTGAGGTTTTCTGCATCATAGTAATCAAGCCGGAACCTTATTCCGAACCTGTCGCGCAATGGCGAAGTAAGCATTCCTGCACGAGTGGTTGCCCCTATTAAAGTATATTTGGGAAGACTTATCTGTACCGAGCGTGCATTCGGTCCGCTGTCAATCATTATATCCAACTTATAATCTTCCATAGCCGAGTACAAATATTCTTCGACAACGGGACTCAAACGATGTATTTCGTCTATGAACAGAACGGAATGCTCTTCGAGGTTAGTTAATATTCCGGCGAGGTCGCCCGGCTTTTCCAAAACGGGACCCGATGTTACTTTCAGTTTTACACCCAGTTCATTTGCAATAATGTGTGCAAGTGTTGTTTTACCCAAGCCCGGAGGTCCTGTTAACAATGTGTGGTCTAACGCTTCACCTCTTTTCTTAGCAGCGGAAATAAACACATTCAGATTATCAATAATCTTCTGCTGCCCGATAAATTCCTTTATCTGTAACGGTCTTAGCGACTGTTCGATTTGTTTATCTTCTTCCGATGCTACCGGATTTGTTGTAGTTACTTTTCTCATATAAATTCAATTGATATCGATATTATAAAGATAATGAATATCTTTCTGCTTTTCATGTTATGTAACCAGTTGTTTATTACGCATCTTTAAAAGATTCAATACCAGCACCATCAAAGTCATTACGGCTATCATAACAACTGCTGATAAAGCTGCCTGCCATCCCGAAAAGCTCCTTCCGAAATACTCGTTCAACCCGGGATTCCAGGCACTGCCGTAAAGTATTACAAGATGAACAACATAAATAAGTAACGTATTTCTTCCCATTAAAATTATAATCTTCGGTATCGATTCGGCTTTCATCGAAACGAAAGAAACCGCAGCATTCAATAAAATAACAAATCCTATTCTGAATAATATCAATGCAAGATTAGCAGAATTTACTTCCGGCGTTCCGCCCAACAGCTTCGTAAAATAATCGCCAAGCATCGATGCTATTATTAAAGCCACACCGGCAACAGCAAGATTAAAACTGAACTTAGAAGTTTTAAATACCAACGGATGCCGTGCAAGATAAGCGCCCAATACACCTCCGGCTATAACGTAACCAGCCC
>JAJRSV010000100.1 GCA_024278655.1 Bacteroidota bacterium
ACCCAACCGTTTAAGGAATCAACAAAAAACAATGAATTCAATTGATAGTTATTTCCCAAATAATGGATGTTCCAATTCATACCTCCGTCGGTAGTTCTCAAGATCGTACCGTTTGAACCGGAAATCCAACCTAAATTTGCATTCATAAATAACACATCCTGTAAGTCCCTTCCTCCTCCCCCAAATTGGTTTTCCCAATTATCCCCTCCATCAGTTGTTTTTAAGATGGTTCCGTTATTTCCAACAACCCAACCTTCATCATCATTATAAAAGTAAACAGAGTTTATATTACTATTGGTATTACTGATTTGAGTTATCCAACTCTCTCCGCTATCAGTTGACTTCATGATGATTCCATTGTTTCCTACCAAATAGCCGGTAGACAATGAAGAGAAGAAAACCGAATTAAGCAACTCGGAAGTGCCGGAGTTTTTATATTGCCACGAATCTCCCCCGTCAGTAGATTTCATAATTTCACCTTTGTCCCCAACACCCCACCCCAAATTACTGTTGATAAACATAATATCTTTAATTGCATTGGTTTGCCGATAGTAATGAACCCAAGTATCTCCGCTGTCCGTAGTATAAATAAACGTATTAGACTCTCCGCCCGCATATAAAATATTCTGATTCAAGCTAAATATAGTATACAACGTATTACCCGTATTACTACTCAATAAATCCCAAGTTATTCCTCCGTCAGTCGTCCGATAAATTTTTCCGTACTCTCCGCAAACCCATCCCGTGTTTTTGTCAAAGAAAGAAGCTGATGTGAACCAAACCGAATCAACGGTTTGCGAAATCCAATTGTTACCACCGTCTGTAGTATTTAATAACAATCCATTACTTCCGGATATCCATCCATTATTCGCATCGATAAAGTTAATATAACTTAAAGTTTCAGATGTGACGGAATCTTGCAGCAACCAAGTCTCACCACTATCGGTTGTTTTAAGAATAGCACCGTTCGAACCGCAAACATAACCGTTAAACTCATCAACAAAGCTTATAGAATAAAATGTATTTGAACTCAAGTGATACTTTTCTTCCCAGCTAGTACCACCATCAGTCGTTTTTAGGATTGAAGACGATTGACCAACTGTAAAACCCAAATTATTATCTATAAAGTAGATTGAAAATAAAAAGTTGCCTTGTGTATCATAAAGCAGAGTCCAATTATTACCTCCATCTGTAGTTTTTCTTATGGTACCTTGTAAACCTGTTATCCAACCGGTATTTTCATCGGTAAAATAAATTGAAGTAAAGAAGTCATTAAAAGAAGTATCAATAAGTGTCCATATATTACCCCCGTCCGTTGTTTTTAATATATACCCGTAAGTACCGGTTGCCCAGCCATTGTTATTGTCGGTAAAGTATATCGAATGGTAGCTTGAAAAGAATTGCAGACTATCCTGCTTGAACCATTGAGGAATAGAAACAGAATGAATGATAAAAACAAAGAACATTATTTTTATTGTAAGTTGCATAATTAACCCCGTGAAATTTTTAAATAATTTTAATGTGCATTTTCAACAAAAATATATTATTAATTTTAGAATTTATTTTCAACTCAAGAAAATTAATGTTTCAAATACTCTTCCCAAATTCTGAACAACTGATACGTTGCGTACACATCCCTTGAACAGTATGTTGCTATCTCTTTTATTCTACCTGCTTCGTATAGATTTTTGACTTCCATTCCCGATGCTTCATCCGTTTTCGGTGATTCGATGCCAAATGCATGGCAGTAAAAATCGAGATTGAATTTTCTGGTGATTCCGTAAAATGTAAACTGCTCGAGTAAGTCGATGTGATGGGAAGTATCGTATCTGCTGCCAATAAGATTTCTGCTCGGTTTTATCTTAAGCAGAGCGGAGCGGAGCATTAAAAACGGAATATCGAAATTCCTGCCGTTAAAAGTTACAACCAAATCAATCCCTTTCATTATCCTCCAAAATGATTTTATCATCTCTTCTTCGGACAGACCTTTGTAACTAACCGATTCATCCTCCGATTTCCACTCCTCCTGCTGTTCGCTTTCATAATAAACGTAGGAGTGTTCCTTTTCGATATCGAAGATGCCGATTGCAATACACTTTGCAGTAAACGGATACAAGCTTGTATAGCGTATTGCTTCATCTGTCATCTTCTCTTTTTTATCGGGGTCGGATTCTTTTTCGGCGTAGCGCAGCAAGTACTCCCGCTGGCTTTGGGAAAGTGATTCGAACGGATAGGAGCAGGTTTCGATGTCAAAAACTATTCTTCTCATATAAAACCCCCAAGGGCTGATGAAAAAATGTTTATTTGTTATGTATTATAAAAACCTGATGGTTTCAACTCACTAACTTCGGTTAATAAGAGAATGATTGAATGACTGAATGGTTGAATGAAATTAAATCACATTCTTCCAATCTTATTGTCATCTTAATAATTTCACATTCGGCTCGAACGAAGTAACTTTTTCGATAAACTCATCCGTTAACGGGGCTGATTTTCTGATTGCCGGATTTACATGAACCGAAACCCCTTCGCCCTCGGCTATTATTTTTCCGTTAGCAGTATTTTCAACAATATGCTCGAAGCCGAAACTCGAATGCTTAATATAAGATATTCTTGTATAAATGTTAAGTTCGTCATCAAAAAAAGCGGGCTTAAGATAATTTATTTGGTTGTGAACCATATAATAAATACTGTCGGGTTCAAAAATATTTTTTTCGGGCAGCAGACCGGCGTCCTTTGCATATTGCATTCGTGCCTGCTCGAAGTAATTGAAATAAACAGCGTTGTTTACAATTTGCAGTATGTCAACTTCGTATAATCTTACCTTTAATGTGTAAATATGTTTGAAGTTGCTTTTGTCTTTAGAGGGTTTCATAATTTTACCATTAAACTTTCCTGTTTGTTTAACAAAAAATAACGGAATTACAAACCGAGTTTCTCTCTTATCTCTTGCGGTATGGCATCTTTGTGAACCATAATAGCAATAGTTTTTAATCTCACGAACGGTTCCGACATATACCAGAATCCATTGTACTTTTTATACTTTTTGGTTCCCCATGAATTTTTGGTATAATAAAACTTTGTTCCTGCCTGGTCTTTTGCAATTCCTGTTATGTGCATCAGGTGATCATCGGTTGTTTGAAAAGTTTCGAAAGTTTCTTCTCTCATCTCCTGTGTAATTACTTTTTCCTTTTCCGGTTCCAGTTCTGCATCTTCATCTTCGTCTTTGTCATTCTCTTTTTTATCTTCTTCTACTGGAATTACAGCATAACCTTCTTTTCTAAAGAATGTTTTTTCGCTCGTGTCGCCGTCCCATGCAACCGAGTAGCCGTTCTTAATTGCATTATCAATTATCATCATCAAATCATCGATGGGAACGTTATAGTATTCGCTGTTGGTCCAGTTATCGGGCACTTCCAGCACAGCTTTTTCGTAAAAAGGATATCTTGAATAAGATGTGAGTTCAACATAATCATCGGGATTAATGCCGAGCTCGTCCGAAAAGCTTTTGGGGGTGTACTTCTTTCCGTTGTATTCAAAAGTATCGGGGTTTTCGCCAAGATAAATATCGAGGACTGATTCACAAACTTCTTTCCAGTGCGGGGTTATTTTTCCCTTTCTGTTGAGCACTGCATCGAGGACGGCTTTTAGCACTGCAACCATTTCGGAATGGTTATGCATCTCGTCGGGCGATGTTTTACCCGGGTAAACTTCTTCGGGCACCAATCCGAATTTTTCCATAGCGAACAATACATCGTGTGCCTGTCCGCCTTCACCGAAGTTAGTAAGACCGTGATAGCGTATATACTTTTCGGCTTTAAGCGGATAAATATTCCTTACCAAATACATTTCGGAAAGATCGTAAGCGCCTTTGCCCATTCTCAAAAGTTCGGTTTCCAAAAAAGATTGAGTGGCAAAATTCCAGCAGGTTCCGGTTCTGCCCTGATTTTTTACCGGAGTGGTTTCAACATTATAAATCATTTCGAACTGATGACGGTCTTGTTTCTCTTCTTTATCCTGTGCGGTGCATACGGAAGTGAAAATGAAAAGCAATAAGATAGCAGTAAAAAGAGTTCCCAAAAGTTTCAATATTACCTCCTTATGAATTCAAAATTAATTTTCTTTGTATAAAGATATGAATTACGGATAATAATTACACTTCTCAAATTGAGCATAAGATTTGATAAATTTTTAGCGGGATGAAAGATTCCACTAACTATTATTAAAAAATCTATTAAATTAAACTCAGTTCTTTTACAAATTTATCAGGGAAGAAATAACCATGAGAAAACTGATACTCACCCTATTGACATTCTTATTACTTGTCAATCTTGGTTCTGCACAAACCTACAAGCAGGTAAAAATTTACATTCAATCACTCAACGATGTTCAAAAGTTTTATGAAGCAGGGTATGATTTCGATCACCCCTTCTATACTAAGGACAATGCAATAATCGTATTCCTCGATCAGGATGATTTTGAAAAACTTCAATCATCATCTTACAGTTACGAGGTACTTATTGACGACTGGCAGCAGTATTACGATAACCTGCCGAAACTTTCGGATACCGAAAAGCAGGAGATACTGAATCAGGTAAGAATTCAGGACGGCATTACCGGTTTCGAGTTCGGCTCTATGGGCGGATTTTATACATGGGCAGAAGTTATTGCCGAACTTGATTCGATGCAGCTTATGTATCCCAATCTGATTACACAAAAAGAGATTATAGGCTATTCGGTTCAAAACAGACCCATTTATATGGTAAAGATATCCGACAACCCGGGAGTAAATGAACCGGAACCGCAAATACTTTATACCGCTCTTCATCATGCACGCGAGCCGGAAGGAATGATGCAGATGATTTATTACATGTATTATCTGCTCGAAAATTATGGCACCGATCCCGAAGTAACTTATCTGGTTGATAACAGGGAAATGTATTTTATCCCGGTTGTTAACCCCGATGGTTACGAATATAACCGCCAGACAAATCCGAACGGCGGGGGAATGTGGAGAAAGAACAGACGCGATAACGGCGGGGGAAGCTTCGGTGTTGATTTAAACAGAAACTACGGACCGTACGAATACTGGAATGCACCCAACGGCGGTTCGAGTACCGATCCTTGGAGCGATACATACAGGGGTACCGCACCTTTCTCCGAATCGGAAACAGCAACTATAAGAGATTTTCTTGCAACAAAGGACTTGAGCAACGCACTTAATTATCATACATACAGCAACCTGTTGATTTATCCTTACGGCGCTCTCGAACATGAGACTCCCGACTCGTTAATCTTCAGAGAGTTTGCGAGTGATATGACGCAGTACAACGGTTACACTTACGGAACCGACCAGCAGACCGTTGGTTATTCAACACGCGGAAACAGCGATGATTATTTTTACGACGGAGATACCGTTGCGAACAGCGGAAAAATATTTACGATGACTCCCGAAGTAGGTTCATTCGCCGACGGTTTCTGGCCGCCGCAAAACCGGATTATTCCGTTGGCGCAGGAAAACCTTTTCCCGAACCTGTACTATGCCTGGGTTGCCGGTGCCTATATCGGTTTGGATAACCCGAATTTCAGTCAGCCGTATTTTAATCCGGGCGATGTTGTTGAGTTAAATCCTACATTCAAAAACAAAGGATTGGCTGACGGTTCGAACATTAATGTGCAGCTTAACTCGTTGAATAGTTACGTTACCATAAACAGCGGGAACGAAACCTTTAGCTTTATACCTGCAAGGGGAATAGTGCAGGTAAGTTCACCGTTCTCGTTTACATTATCGCCCGATACTCCGGTTGAGACGGAAGTGCAGCTTGAATTTGTTTCGAGCATGAACGGTACTGTGATGAGTAAGGATACAATCAATTTCATCGTTGGAACACCGGAGTTTGTATTTGTGGATTCGACAAACGATCCGAATATATTGTGGACGATAACCTCAACGCCGTCGTATCCCAAATGGGAAGCTACTTTCTCAACTTATTATTCTTCGCCGAGCAGTTTTACTGATAGCAAAAACGGTGACTATTCGAACAACGCGACTGTTACAATGACGTTGACTAACTCGATTGATCTTTCCCAGTACAACAATCCGAGATTAACATATTGGACAAAATGGGATATCGAAGGTAATTGGGATTACGGGCAGGTGCTGGTTTCAACCAATAACGGTTCAAACTGGATTCCGCTGGAAGGTGCTTATACAGAGCCGGGAACCGGAAGCTTTCAGCCGCCGGGAGAACCTGTTTACGACGGAACACAAACGACCTGGGTTAAAGAAGAAATTAGTCTGGCAAACTATAACACCAACCAGGTTAAAATAAGATTCCGTTTGAGAACCGACGGCTCGGTAACCAGAGACGGATGGTACCTGGATGATATCGGTGTTATCGTTTACACAATCGTTCCTGTTGAACTGACATCGTTTACGGCGGTAACCGCTAAAGAAAATGTGGTTCTTAACTGGACTACCGCAACAGAACTAAACAACCTCGGATTCGAGATTGAACGAAGAGATGCGGCAAACGATAACTCTTGGTACACAATCGGTTTTGTTGAAGGTAACGGCACTTCGACGGAAATACATCAGTACTCGTTTTCGGATGAAAATCCGGTTGCAGGTAAGAGTTATTACAGATTAAAGCAAATCGATTACAACGGAAGGTTCGAATATTCGGCTGAAGTGGAAGTGGATTACAGCGGAGTTACCGAATTTGCTTTAGAGCAAAACTATCCGAATCCGTTTAACCCGAGTACGATTATTAAGTATGCGCTTGCGAACAAACAACACACAACCCTAAAAGTTTATGATGTGTTGGGCAACGAAGTTGTTACACTTGTTAACAAAGAATTGCCGGCAGGTAATTACGAAGTTGAGTTCAACGCATCCAATCTGCCGAGCGGAGTTTATATGTATAAACTAACTGCAGGTTCTTTCGTACAGACGAAGAAGATGTTGCTGCTCAAGTGATTCTGTCGCTTAAGTAATAATCCCGACCTAATAGGGATTGCTGATTGTTAGAAAAAAGGGTCGTCTGTTTCAGGCGACCCTTTTTGATTAATGCTTAGTGAAAAATACAATGCTTCACCTGTTTTGCAATTCCGATTAGAGATTCTTCGTCGCTTTGCTCCCACGAATGACAATTAATATTTGTGCGTCACGCTTCCCATTTACATTTAAAATTAAAGAATGGAAAAATAATTATTCACTCTGCCGTGCGTGGAGACCGGCATCGCGGGTGGAACGATACCTTCCCCTTTATCCACAGCAGAGTGATTCACATATTGGGTACAGAAGCGGGGAGTTTATTTCCCCATCCGAAGTGTAAACATAAACCCAGCCCTTAAGATTGTCACTACCGAAATTTTTCTCGTAAAATTCCGGTATTTTTTTACCGGCGAGGATATTTAGCGGGAAACATTTAAGTTTACGGTTTAAATTCAGAAAATTATCAGGGGCAATTTTTATGCAAAACGTACTCGATAAATATTTCTATCCAAAATCACTATGCATCGTCGGTGCTTCCTCAAAGCCGGGCAGCATCGGATACGAGCTTACCCGCTCGGTAAAAGAATACGGGTTTACCGGCGAGCTTCTGCTTGTCAATCCCAAAGCGGAAGAGCTGCTTGGTTATAAATGTTATCCTTCTGTAAACGATATCACTTCGTCAATTGATCTTGCAATAGTTCTGGTTCCTAAAAAGTTTGTTGAACAGACAATAACCGATCTTGTAAATAAAAATGTTAAAGCGATAATTTTAGTAACGGCGGGTTTCAAGGAAACAGGTAAAGAAGGTGCGGAAGAAGAGGAAAGAATATTAAAAATTATCAAAGAAGCCGGTGCGCGTTTGGTTGGTCCGAACTGTATGGGAATAATCAATACGCAGGATGAAATAAAAATGAACGCAACCTTCGTAGCCGAAAAACCGCAAAACGGAAAGATGGCTTTCTGCTCTCAAAGCGGTGCGATTGGTGCGGCTGTGCTGAACACTTTGAGGGAAACAGATATCCGCTTTTCTCATTTTATAAGTGTGGGCAACAAAGCAGATATAACCGAAAACGATTTGCTTGAGTACTGGCAGAAAGATGATAACATTAGCGTAATAACTTATTACCTCGAAAGTTTTGAAGACGGGGAAAAATTCACAAAGTATTTTATTGACGGTGAAGTTACCAAACCGGTAGTTGTCGTAAAGGGCGGACGAACTGCAAGCGGTATTAAAGCTGCATCTTCACATACGGGAGCTTTAGGCAGCAGCGATAAGGTAGTCGATGCAATTATGGATCAGTTCGGAATTATACGAGCCGATGATTTGAATGATCTGTTCAACATTGCAAAAGGATTCGAGAATTTCCCGATGCCGCAGGGAAACAGGATTGCAGTTGTAACCAATGCCGGCGGTCCTTCAATCTTAACCGTCGATTCGTTAGAGAAACACGGACTAACTCTTGCCGAACTTACCGAGGAAACCAAATCGGAGCTGCGTAAGTTTGCTCCGCCGCAGGGAAGTGTGAACAACCCGGTTGATCTTCTGCCCGGGGGAACCGCAGAGCAATTTAAACGTGCTAATGAATTATTGGCTGCCGATATTAATGTTGATGCCGTTGTTTCGGTTTTTGTGGAACCGGTAATGGTAAAAGCGCTGCCGGTTATTGAAGCCATTAACGATATTCAATCCTCTGTTCCGATATTCCAGGTAGTTATGCCTTTGCCTGAGTTCTGGGAGGAGTACAGAAGAGAATCGAAAACGAAAAAGCCGTTATTCCGTAACCCGGAAAATCCCGCGCCTGTTATTGCGGGAATGCTGAAATTCAAAAACAGGCAGACGGGTGATAACAGAATTAAACGTAACGACTCGGTTTCGCTAAACCTGAATTTTGAGAAATACAAAGACCGGTTTTTAACACAGGAAGATGTTACAGTATTAGCTGATTATTACAACCTTCCCGTTATAAAAACCACACTTGTAAACGTAAACGATATTGGTTCTGTGGATATTGAATACCCGGCTGTGCTTAAAGCTGTCGGCGAAGAGATAATTCACAAATCGGATTTAAAAGGTGTTGTGTTAGACATTCAAAACAAAAAAGAGCTTTTAGCCGAAGCGGAAAAAATGCTCGAAAGCTTTAACGGGATGAATATCCCGGTCGAAGCTTTTATGATACAGCCGTATATTCAAACAAAATTCGAGTTGTTGGTAGGCGGTTTCCGCGATCCGAGCTTCGGACCGATGGTGATGTTCGGCACCGGCGGTAAATATGTTGAGTATTACGACGATACGGTTATCCGCTCGGCTTATTTAACCGGCAGGGATGTAGATGAAATGATTAATGGGACTAAAATCGGTAAAATAATAAGAGGCGTACGCGGCGAGCAGCCGGTTGACATGGAAGGGGTTAAAAACGCAATAAAATCCGTAGCACAAATGATGGTCAATCACAAACAAATAACCGAGTGCGATTTGAACCCGTTAATAGTAACCGGTAACAATAAGTTGTTTGCTGTGGATGTTAGAATAAAGTGTTAGGAGAATTTTTCTCAGCCGGGTAAAAAAATTAACGATAAGTTTGGAAACTTCTCTCTCCACTTCGTCAATATTCATCTGCATAGTGGTTTTACTGTTTGAGAGTTGATAAAAAGGGGGATTTAATTGCTGTGTCTCTTAAAATATGAAACGACTCACGCTATTTGCACGTCTAATTAAATGCTTTTAATAAAAAATTATATTGGATTCTGCCGGGGGGATTTTAAAAAATTTGTTTTTTGATTTTTTCTGCAGCTCAGGGAGAAGTTGTAGAAATCGATGTTTGCATAAACCGTGTTACTCTTTGGGTTTCCATTCCCCCTGAGGTTTAACTAAAATTTATTTCGGGTAAATAAAAAGGGAGGCGGTTATGGGAAGAACGATTAAATTTTTCGTTTTGTTCTTGGCTTTGGCTTTAATTGCCGTTGGATGTAGTGAACTTCCACCTACCGGACCTGCAGGGGTTAATGAAGAACTGAGCAAACCGGCTAACCAGCAAATAGTAAAACTCGATTATAAGGTCGAAGATCCGGTTAGCGGATTTAGTGAGGTAGTTGGCGAGCTCAGTTGCTACCACGAAGTTTTAACTAAACCGTCTGATAATAACAGTATTTATCTTGTTCGTGTTCAGCTCGAGTTAGAAGCCGAATTGCAGGACATGCTCGGCATGTATCATCTAAAGTGGGGAATATCCGGTAAGAGCGACGATCTGGTTCAGATTAAAGGAGGCAGCAGTTACATACTTAAAAAGATATACCCGATTACAAACAGAAACGATTGCGTTCTTGCGGTAGATTACGTTGTAACTACCGAAGGTGTGGGTATATCGGATATGTGGCTTGAGCCGATAGATTAAGAATTTTGAAACATTTCCGGTCGGTGTGATAAATACAAATTCTCATTGCCGCCTTTAACCGGCAGGTGAGGAAAAGAATTTTATATCTACACATAAAATAAACGCTGTTGCAATTTGAAGTCCGGATTATAATTGCAGATGAAGCCCACCTGCAAAAAGCAGGTTTTCGTAAGCAGGATAACTAAAGTGAATTTTGCAAAGCCACGGTAAAAGCGGCAATATTGCTTCTGAATTTTTCAGCTTCTTTGGTATTACCGGTTCGTATTAAAATTTTAATCAATGCCTTCACGGATTTTATCCGGCTCGCCGAAACAGCTTGCCGTGTAATGTTGAAAACTTTTCTCTTCCGAATCAACTTATATTTTTCAATTGCTTTTTCGTACATCGAATTTACATCTACAGGTTAGTGGCGGGTAATAAAATTGTACCGGTGAAGGAGATGATTTTTTTGAATTGAAGACGACTCAGTCAATTGTCCCTGCTTTTAAATGGTAACGCTTTGGATTAAAGTTTAAACTCTTGCAATCTTATAATTCTTAAATGCAAAGTAGATTTCTTTTGCCATAGTTCGTATAACTGTTGCAACGGGAATTGCAAGCAGCATACCAATCAAACCGAATAACTGGCTGCCGGCAATTATCAGAAGAATAATCATAATCGGGTGCATATCAACACTCTTACCGAAAACAATCGGCTGCACGAATCCGTTATCAATCATATAAACCGCAAGAACGATTAAGGCAATCCACGGTACCTGCGAAAGATCGCCGTACTGCATAATCGAAAGGATAACAGCGGGAACTGCACCGATAACCGGACCGAAGTAGGGAATAAGATGTCCCAATCCCGCTATCACTCCCAATGGCAGTGCGTTCGGAATGCCGATAATGAAAAATCCCAATCCTAAAAAAGTACCGACGAACGTTGCATCAAAAATCCATGCACGCACGAACAAACCAAGCTGCAAACTTACTTTTTTTATTATCCAGTATGACATTTCAAAATACTTATTAGGAACAATATGTAAAATTCCCTGAAGAATTTTTTTGCTGTCCTTTAACAAAAAGAAAGTTATAAACGGAACAATAACCAAAACGGCAATTACCGAAACAATGCTTGTTACCAGTGATGACAAACCTTCGACGGAGTTTACAATCTGAGCAGAGAAAAAGTCCTCTATCTTTTTCGAGAGGTTTCCGAAATCGACAAAAGGAAGAGTAGCGGTAAGCCAATCCTGTACGGCTTTAAGCTGATCTTCCAACGAGAATTGTTCGAGGCGCGTGATTAACTGGTTCATCTGAAAAGAAAATTTTGGAATGACGACCATAAGCCCGAGGTAAATCCACAAAGCTAAAGCCGCAAACACCAGCAGCGTTGCCGTAAGCCGCGAGAAGCCCCACTGTTCCAGCACAAAAACAAACGGCGCAAAGATAAATGCAAGCAGAACCGATAAAGCGAGAATTATAATTAAATCGGAAAGAATAAACAGAAGATAAATAAACAGAACAATGCCGGCAACCGAAAGGATCAGCTTAATAATTTTTTTATAAGATGTTTCCGGCATAGTAAACTTTATTTGTTGAAGAAATTATTTTACGGCTTCAATTCTTCTGATATTAGGTACCATGTTCATCAGCGATCGTTCGATACCTGCTCTTAGTGTCATAATGGATAAAGGACAATTTTCACACTCGCCCAACAATCTTACTCTAACTATTCCGTCTTCAGTTACCTCTACAAGTTCAACATCACCGTTATCGGCTTGCAAATACGGTCTGATAGAATCGAGAGCTTTTTTAACATCCTCTTCCATAAATAATAACTTTGCCTCAGCTTTACATTCAAATATCGGTTAAATAAACCGATAAATCAATCCTCGCCTAACGAAATTTCAACTTTGCCGGTTGACTTTGCATTCCTTATGTTAACCTGTTCGGTTAAGTTTCTTGCAATGTTTAATATTGCTTCGGCGTTATCCGAATCGGGCATATCGAAAACAATCGGCACGCCTTTATCGCCGCCTTCGCGAATGCGCGGGTCAATCGGTATTCCGCCGAGGAAGGGAACTTTTAATTCTTTGGAAAGATTTTCTCCGCCGCCGCTGCCGAAAATATCGTATCGGTTTCCGGTATCGGGTGCAATAAAGTAACTCATGTTTTCCACAATTCCCAACACGGGAACGTTAACACGGTTGAACATTTTAAGAGCTTTGCGTGCATCAACCAGCGAAACTTCCTGCGGAGTGGTTACTATTACCGCACCTGTTAAAGGAATAGTTTGAACCAGTGTTAACTGGATGTCGCCTGTTCCCGGGGGCATGTCGAAAACAAGATAGTCAAGTTCGCCCCATTCAACATCAGTCATAAACTGTTTGATTGCACCGCTTGCCATCGGTCCGCGCCAGATAACGGGAGCGCTGTCGTCAATCAAAAAGCCGATTGAAATTATCTTTATACCGTAACTCTCCAACGGAATCATTCTCATTCCCGATTCGGTTTGATATACTTTCGGTTTTTTGTTTATGCCTAACATTAACGGAATGCTCGGTCCGTAAATGTCGGCGTCAATCAATCCGACTTTTGCACCTTCTTTTGCAAGTGCAACGGCAAGGTTAACTGCAACGGTGCTTTTACCCACACCGCCTTTACCGCTTGCAACCGCAATAGTGTTTTTAACGCCGGGCAGTATCGCATCTTTTTTCGGATCGCTATGCGCGGTTACAGTTGGTGTTTTTGTTAATATGTTTAAGTGAATCTCTTTTAATTCGGGAAATTCTTTTTTGATTGCGTCTATTAATTTCTCCTGCGCACTGCTTGTTACTTCCGCAGGTAAAGATATATCGAGTGTAAGTGAACCGTTTTCAACTTTTAAATCTTTAATGGTATTTAAAGTTAACTGCTCGGTTTTGAAATCCGCATCTTCTACTTTTTTAAGTGCATTCAGTATTCCGCTTTTGGTTATATCACTCATAAAAATTTACCATCCTTTCTTAATAAAAATATTGGGGCTCTTATTTGATTTGTTAAAATAAAGTTTTAATGCTTTACTACTTCGCCGCCCGCTTTAATAGTGTGCTTCATTAACCATTCCTGGCTGTTTATTTTTTTCTCGCCGTCTTTCGGTTGAATGAGTTCGTAGCTCATATCAGGTTTTAAAACTCTTGCTTTGGTATTGTCCTTTAACGAAATCCTCAACATGGTTTTCATTATTATACTTTTGAGTTTAGGGTCTTCGATCGGAAACGAAACTTCAACCCTGCGGTCGAGGTTACGCTGCATCATATCGGCGCTGCTTAAGAAAATTTCTTCTTCGCCGTCGTTGTAAAAATAGAATGCCCTGCTGTGTTCCAAAAATCTTCCGACGATGCTTATAACATTTATGTTCTCGCTTAAGCCGGGAACGCCGGGTACAAGCGAACAAATTCCGCGCACAATCAAATCGATTTTAACTCCGTTGTTCGATGCTTCGTAAAGTGCACTAATGATGACAGGATCTACAAGCGAATTTAACTTCCAGATTATTCTGCCTTCGCCGCCGGTTTTAACGTTATCAATCTCGCGCAAAATTCTCTCGAGCATTTGTTCGCGCATTTTAATCGGGGCAACCATTAGTTTTCTGAAATGCTTTTGCTTCGAGTAGCCGGTTAGGTAGTTGAATAAATCGGAAACATCTGTGCAGATATCTTCATCGCAGGTAAAGAGTCCGAGGTCGGTGTAAAGCTTTGCCGTAGTTGCATTGTAATTTCCGGTTGAAAGATGAACATATCTTCTCACTCCGTCGAATTCTTTGCGCACTACCAAAGTCATTTTAGCATGAGTTTTTAATCCGACCAAACCGTAAACAACGTGTGCACCTACCTTCTCCAATTCTCTTGCCCAGAAAATATTGTTCTCTTCATCGAATCTTGCTTTCAGCTCTACGAGCACCGCTACCTGTTTTCCTCTTTCGGCTGCTTCCATTAAAGCTTTAACAATCGGTGAATCGGTTCCCACGCGGTAAAGTGTTTGCTTTATTGCAAGCACGTTCGGGTCGCTCGATGCTTTCTTTATAAAATCAATAACCGGCATAAACGAATGATACGGATGATGCAGAAGAATATCCCTTTGCCTGATTAGCGAGAAAATATCTTCGTCTTCTTCTTCGAACATTTTGGGGATAACAGGATAATACGGCTTTTGCTTTAACCTGTGAAGCGGCAGGTCGTACAGCACCATTACGTCGCTTAAACCAATCGGACCGTCGGTTACCTGCACATCCTTTTTCGTTATCCGTAAATTCTCTATAAGAGTCTCCAGCATAAAATCGGGCATTTTGCTCGCAACTTCCATTCTTACAACCGAGCCGAACCTGCGCTGCCGAATGTTTTCTTCGATCACACGAAGCAAATCGTCCGCTTCATCTTCCTGAAGTTCGATATCGGTATCTCTTGTAATTCTGAAACGATGTGCTTCAATTACTTCCATTCCGGGGAAGAGCATATCGAGATTGGTACGGATTAAATCGCCGAGCCAGATAAACTTTGCATTGAAGTGTCCGTTCTGCTCAAGTTTTTTTTCGGGATTGAGCAGCTTATCCACCCGGAGTAAACGCGGAAGTATGTTAGGAACTTTAACTCTTGCAAAGTGATTTTCGCCGTTCGATTTTTTTACAAGTACGGCAAGACTCAAACTCAGGTTTGATATGTACGGAAACGGTCTGCCCGGATCGAATGCTAACGGTGTGAGTACAGGATAAATTTCTTTCTTGAAATATTCTCTTAATTTGTGCTGTTCATCTTCGGTAAATTCATGGAAGCGGAGCAATTCCACACCGTGCCTTTTAAGTGCCGGAACTATTTCTTTTGTCCATAAATCGTTTAGCTGCTTTAACATCGGGCGGACGGCTTTTTCAATTCGCTGAAGTTGTTCGGTCGGTGTCAGCCCGTCAATTGTCGGTTCGTGAATGCCCGCGGCAATCTGATCCTTCAAACCGGAAACGCGAATCATATAAAACTCATCGAGGTTGGAAGAAAATATCGAAACGAACTTCACCTTCTCGAGCAAAGGCAGGTCAGGATTCAATGCTTCTTCCAGTACTCTGCGGTTGAATTCAACCCAGCTTAAGTCCCGGTTAAAAAAGTTTTTCGGATCGCTATATTTTTTCAATAATTCCTTTCCGGTCATAACATTCACAAGTTAAAAAATGGAGTGCAAATATAACATTTTAAATGTTGATTATCTCTGCTAAAAGAAAGGTATAAGAGTAACAATCGTGCCAAAGTGCTTAAATTAGCGGAAATTGCATTTTTATGTTGATAAGTGTAATTGAGTCGTTTGTTATCATTTTTTTAAGAAGGGTCAGATGTCAAACGTCAAATGTCAAACAAAAGAAGACAGAAGTAAGAATCCGATATCACGATAGTGCAGCAACAAAAGCGGGGACGCTTGCTATGCATACATCCCTCTCCTTGCTAAGTTGAAAATCCCGCTATGCGGGGGAGAGAGACACAGGGTGAGGTCTACCGGGACAACCTAAAACGTTTTTACATCGGCAGGATTATAGAAGTGAGAAACCGGCAATTGCGATAGTGCTAAAATGTAAACAGGAACGATTGCTTACGCTTTTTTTGAATATCGAACACCCATTATCCCTACCAAAGGCAGGCAGGGATTTTAGATTTTAGAAGTTTTGTTCTTTTGTCTTTTTACTTTTGTCTTTTATCTTGTACTTTTATCGAAGAACAAATCTATAGGAGTGGTATGTTTGCAGTATGGCTTGTTTGTGCTATCTTTTGAATACCGAACACCCATCATCGATTTGAGATTTTAGAAGTTCCTCTTCTTCAATCTTGCAATCTTGCAATCTTGTAATCTTGTAATCTTGAAATAAATAAATCATTCAGTCATTCAATCTTGCAATTTTGTAATCTTGTAATCTTGCAATTTACTTATGCCAGAATGCCGGTGAAAAAATAAGCAGGACTGTGAAGAGTTCGAGTCTGCCTAAAAGCATGTAAAAACTTAAAATCCATTTAGCGACATCCGGAAGATGAGCAAAATTGCTAACAGGTCCAACCGTACCTATGCCCGGTCCCACATTACCGATGCAGGTTGCAACGGCGCCGGCGGCAGTTATAAAATCGATGCCGGTTAACGAAAGAAGAACCGCACCGATAACAGTTAATCCGATGTAAAAAATAAAAAACGCCTGCACGTTCGAAATTATATCGGCGCTAACTGCCTTACCGTTGAATCGAACAGGAATAACTGCACGGGGATGAATTAGCCGCTTTAATTCCAGCAGACCGTTTTTAATCAGAACATAATGCCGTGCAAACTTAATACCGCCGCCTGTAGAACCGGCGCAGCCGCCCATGAACAGCAGTGCGAAGAATATCATCCTCGAAAAAGGTGCCCAGTTTTCGTAATCGGATGAAACGTAACCCGTGGTTGTAACAATTGATGTAACATGGAAAAGCGATTGACGAATTGATTCTTCCCAGTGAAAATCGACATGCGGAAGATGAATTATTGCAATAACAGCAGCAGTTACAAAAATGAAAATAATATAGAACCGGAACTCGGTGTTCATCTTTAAGAATTCAAACTTACCATGGAAAGCAAGGTAATGAATCGTAAAGTTCATCCCGGCAAAAATCATAAAAAGAATAAACACGTACTGAATAAACGGCGATTGAAAGTAAGCGGTGCTCGCGTTCTTCGTCGAAAATCCTCCCGTAGCCATTGTGGTAAACGAATGAGTGATCGCATCGAACAGGTTCATTCCGCCTATTAAAAGAAGAATCATTTCGGTGCCGGTAAGTATAACGTAAATTCCCCAAAGCCGTTTTGCCGTTTCCCTTACACGCGGGTGAAGCTTATCTTTTGTAATGCCCGGAACCTCTGCCGAGAACAACTGCATACCGCCAATACCGAGTATGGGAAGTATTGCAAGCGAAAGAACTATAATTCCCATTCCGCCGAGCCACTGTGTTAAACTTCGCCAAAAGAGTAGTCCTGCCGGTACTACTTCAATATCTGTTAGAATAGTTGCGCCGGTTGTGGTAAAGCCGGACATAGTTTCGAAGAATGCATCGGTGTAGTTTGGAATAGCGCCGTAAACTATAAAAGGAATTGCACCGAACAGCGCCATCGAAATCCAGCCGACTGTTACAATCAGGTAACCTTCGCGTTTACCAATTTCCTTCTTTTCCGATTTGCGTGTTAGAATCCATATAATAAAACCGATTAGTGAAGTTGATAATCCGGAAATAAGCAGGGCAGGAATATCATCGGTTCCGTAATAAACAGAAAAAGGAATACCTAACAGCATAAAAAATCCAATAAGGATTATCAGGAAGCCGATGATGTTTGCTATAATTTTATAGTTCATTCGTCCGGTGTAAAAAGTAAAATCTTATATATCACTTAACTTAATCAAAAAAATATTTTGATGTTACTTTTTCCAGAAAGAAGGAGAAAAGAGAATAAGCACGGTGAAAAGTTCCAATCTGCCGAGCAGCATTATTACACTTAGAAACCACTTGCCCAAATCGGGAACATTTGCGTAAGTGGTGGAAGGACCGGTTGTTCCGAGTCCGGGACCGATGTTACCGAGGCATGCGGCAACGGCACCCATAGCCGAAGATAAATCCAACCCGATAATTGCCAGCACAATAGAACCCATCATAAATATAAAAATGTAAAGCAGTACGAATGCTGCAATCTTTGCAATTATATTCGGTGGAACCGCCTGGTTGTTTTGTCTTACGGGAAGAACAGCATTCGGATGAATTAATCTTTTAAGCTCGAGCAGACTGTTTTTTAACAGTATCTGATACCGAACCATTTTCACACCGCCGCTTGTAGAACCAGCACACGCACCGAAAAGGAGCAGCACGAGGAATATTTCGGAAAAGAATGGAGCCCATTGTTCGTAATCGACGTTAACAAATCCCGTAGAGCTTAGGATTGAAATAACGCTGAAAGCCGAATGCCGGAACGATGCTTCCAGCGGTTGTGCATTGTGTAAATCCAAATATAATGTGATGCTGAAAACAACAAGAAAGATGAAAATAAAATAGAACCTGAATTCGCTGTCTTTAAAATAATTAAGCGGTTTTCCTTTAAGTGCAAAATAGTGGAGAGCAAAGTTGGTTCCGGCAAGGAACATAAAAATGATAATAACATATTCGATAAACGGAGAGTTGTAATAAGCAATGCTCGCATTCTTTGTTGAAAATCCGCCGCTCGCAAGTGTTCCGAACGAATGACACAAAGCATCGAACAAATTCATTCCGCCGAACATAAGTAAGATGGTTTCGGCTAAAGTAAGCAAAACATAAATAGCCCATAACCGTTTTGCCGTTTCGCGCACTCTCGGGTGAAGTTTGTCTTTGCTCGGTCCGGCAACTTCCGCCTGGTATAGCGACATTCCACCAATACCCAACAACGGCAGAATTGCAAGTGAAAGAACAATAATTCCCATTCCGCCAAGCCAATGGGTCATGCTTCGCCAGAATAAGAGTCCGTACGGAAGTGCTTCTATATTATTTATAACCGATGCACCCGTGGTTGTAAAGCCGGACATCACTTCGAAGAATGCATCTGTAAAGGTTGATGGTGTACCGTAAATAATAAACGGCAGTGTCCCGAAAAGCGACGCGAATATCCAGCCGAGTGTTACAATTAAATAGCC
>JAJRSV010000101.1 GCA_024278655.1 Bacteroidota bacterium
AGAATCAACCGATTATCTTTGTTATAACAAACAAAAAGATTTTTATGACCCTATCAAAGGGTCCTCCCCTGCCCTTTGATGAACAAGGGTCGCACCCAGTGTCTCTCCGGCACTGGGTTGTTTTTTTTAAACGGCTCTGTTTAAAGCTCACCCCCGAATGACGCTTCCGGAAAATAATCCTTTCAAAAATAAAACCGGTTTCATATTAGTTAAAGCAAAGATGCGGCTTTTACAATTGCCGTTTCGCTTCGCAGCCGGTAATCGGAAAGAAAGTAGAACGAACCGGGTTCGAACAAACTCAATTCTTCAACTGTCAGTCCGCCTTCCGGTCCGAATATGAAGCAGCACGTTTCATCCCCTACCGAATCGACAGAAAATTTTTTATCAGCCGATTGATCGAAAATAATTTTTCTGCCGGGCAATTCCGTTATCTCTTTTAACGTTTCATATACTTCCAATCGCGGGAGGAAAGCCCGCAGCGATTGCTTCATTGCAGAAAGTAAAATCTTTTCCCATCTTTTAATATTACCGCCTTTAGCAATACTGCGCCCGGCAGTAAATACAATAAAATTAGTTACGCCAAGCTCGACACATTTTTCAAGTGCAAACTTAAACCTGTCGGGATTCTTTAATTTAGGTATGCAGAAAGTGATATTCGAAAGCTCATTTTCGTAAACAAATTTCTCTTCGGTACGAACAACAAACTCGTCTTTACCTGCTCTTATAATTTTACCTTTAATTATTAAACCGTTACCGTCTGTTATATAAATTTCATCATCAGTTTTATGGCGCATTACTTTCGAGGCATGAATAAATTCATCGCCGGTTAAATATACTTTATCGCCCTTAGCGGTTTTATGCGGCGAATAATATAATTCGATGTTAAAGAGTTTTTTATCAAACATAATTGTTCCGGATATTTTAGAAACTCAAATATAAAATTATTCTCTCTTTGCTTTAAATCCTTCAGTAAATATTGTGTTTATTATAGCTGAATTTTCCCGCTAACTTCACACCAATTTTCTTATTATCAAAGAAATTTGATGAAAATTCCTCTTTTTTTGAATTTGCCGAATAATTACGATTATTATTCGGGGAAAAATTAGGATGGTAAGTAAAATTGTAGTATTTTTGAGTCTCCGGTAATAGACCGGTTTTTTGTTCAATATAATTTTAGAGGTTCTCAAGTGAGTACTAAGTTATTTGTGGGTTCTCTTCCCTGGTCGGTAGACGATGAAGAGCTAAAGCAAACATTTGAAAGTCACGGAACAGTTGTTTCTGCCAAAGTTATTGTAGACCGCAGTACAGGCAGATCCAGAGGTTTTGGATTTGTTGAGATGGAGAACTCAGCTGATGCAGAAAGTGCTATTCAGGCACTGAATAATTCAGAATTAAATGGAAGAAATATCGTAGTTAATGAAGCCAAATCGCGCAACTAAACTGATATTTTGTTCTGCCTCCTGCAGGCAAATTTGAGTTCTGAAAGGCGTCTTTTTTAAGACGCCTTTTTTTTATTTAAAATTACTGCCGAAAACAACCGGAAGGGAAAAATTTATTTTAGAAAGAAACACCCACATCAAAAATCCACTGCGAATTAAAGCTCTCATCAAAAGCCAACTCGGCTCTTAAAATAAAGTAAGGAAGAAAGAAAAGCGATAGACCTGTGCCGTAACCGGTTTTGAATTTTTTAAGTGTTAAAGGTTCACCGACAAGCCGGGTTGTTCCGGTATCGGCGAACAGTTCGCCTACAAGTCCTACCCGGTAAGAAAGCAGCGACTTGGGAAGCAAAGGAACCCAGTACAGATTAAGCCGGTAATTATCGAGTATCCAGTAATTAAGCTCAAGCGAACCGATGTATAAATCGTTCCCTTCGCTAAGCTCTTCCCAATGACCTCTTATCCTTTGACTGTAACCGAGAAAAGAATAATTATTATACGGAACATTGCCCCGTGTAATCCGTGCCGCCATTCTTCCCTTGATTGTAAGCCGGTCTAATATCCTGTAGTAATTTCTCAAATCAGCAATACCAATCTTGTAGTCGATATCGTTAAATCCCAATCCTTTAAACTCGTAAATAAAAAAAGCAAAGCTGCCTTTACGGGCATATTGCCTCAAATCTCTTGTATCGTAAACATAACTCAATCCCACAATCCAGGTTCTGTCAATCCGGTCGTTCGAAACCGAAATTCCCGGTATATAAAAGGGAGTTTCCACATAATCGAACCCCACTGTTAAGCTCAAACGCTGATACGAACCGAACCTGTTCCCGAAAATAACTTTAGCGAAATATATTTTCTGTTCGAAAGAGCCGCCGGCTAACTCTTCGGCAGTTAAACTTTTGTTGTTAACCTGGTTAAATCCCATCTGATAATTAAAGAACAGGTCGAGGTTTGAACTTATGTTGGGATTAAGATAAGAGAAACTGAGCGAGGGATCGTAACCCAAAGCAAGCACACCCCTTAGTGTTTCGTTTCTGCCGCGGAAGTTATTAATCTTAACTGCAATGCCGTATGATATTTTATCCCAGTCTCTGTCCTTCAGCGTAACAAACGGAATCGGATAAATGTACCAGCTTTCTTCTATTTCGATAAGAAGAATGTTTTTACCGTTTGCGTTAAAAAGTTTAAGCTGAACCTCGTTAAAAATATTAAGACTGTAAACCCTTTCCCTTGCAAAACTTAGTTTCTTTGGTGTTAATGTATCGCCTACTTCAAAGGTAAGTTCTCTCAGGATAATGAAATCTTCGGTAATTTCGTTGCCTTTTATTTTAATCGAATCGAGAACAACCGAGTAGTTGCCGTTGTAGTAAAGAGTGTCGGCGCCTTCGGCATAAACCAGTTCAGCAATAAAAAGGAAAAATATTATTTTAAAATAGAGTTTATACATTAAACCGTAAATTAATAAACTGGATAAATATCATGGTAAGTAATAATACGATATTCCGGATAGTTAAGTTATAAAAAATTGGCAACTAATAAATCCCATACATACATCCCAAAGTCACACAGTCCCATAGTCTGCCGGTCATAAAGTCTTTTAAGCATAGCCGATTAATAAAAAATCAGGACACTTCTTCTTCAGCGTACTCCGAAACAGGCAAGCAACTGCAAACAAGATGACGGTCGCCGTAAGCGTTATCGATTCTTCCGACCGGAGCCCAGAATTTTCTTTCCTCTGTAAACGGAAGCGGGAATGCCGCTTTTCTTCTCGGGTAAGAATGATTCCATTCGTCAGCCGTTAAAACCTTTAAAGTGTGCGGGGCATTTTTAAGTACGTTATCAACTTTATCCTGTTTGCCTTCTTCAATCTCTTTTATCTCTTCGCGAATGGAAATCATTGCATCGCAAAACCTGTCAATCTCTTCTTTCGATTCGCTTTCTGTGGGTTCAACCATTAACGTGCCGGGTACCGGGAAAGAAACCGTGGGTGCGTGGAAGCCGTAATCCATTAATCTTTTTGCTATGTCTTCTACTTCAATTTGTACTGAATGTTTAAACTCACGCATATCGAAAATCAGTTCGTGAGCAACCCTGTCGTTTAGTCCCGTGTAAAGAACCTTGTAATAATTTTGCAATCTGCTTGCGATGTAGTTTGCATTTAGAATGGCAGCTTTTGATGCGGCGGTCAATCCGTCCGGACCCATCAGCTTAATGTATGCATAGGAAATTACAAGAATGCTTGCACTTCCCCAGGGTGCTGATGATACGGCATTGATAGCTTTTTCGCCGCCGACTTTTACAAACGGATGCCCCGGTAAAAACGGAGCGAGATGTTCGGCTGCGCAAATCGGTCCCATTCCGGGTCCGCCGCCTCCGTGCGGAATTGCAAATGTTTTGTGCAAGTTCAAATGGCAAACATCGGCGCCTATTTTAGCGGGATTAGTTAAGCCGACCTGCGCGTTCATGTTTGCACCGTCCATATAAACCTGTCCGCCGTATTGATGAACGATATCGCAAATCTCAATTATTTTTTCTTCGTAAACTCCGTGTGTTGAAGGATATGTTACCATCAGTGCCGAAAGATTTTCTTTATTCTCTCCGGCTTTCTTTTTAAGGTCTTCAACATCGATGTTGCCTTTCTCATCGCAGGCAACAACAACCACTTTCATTCCTGCCATAACAGCGCTTGCCGGGTTTGTGCCGTGAGCCGATGAAGGAATAAGCACAACATTTCTGTTTGCTTCGCCTTTGCTACGGTGATATGCCCGTATAACCATCAAACCGGTAAACTCACCCTGCGCACCTGCATTCGGCTGCAGCGATACTGCGGGAAGACCGGTTATCTCAGCTAAGTCCGCCTCAAGTTCGCTTATCAGTAGCTTATATCCTTCGGTTTGATCTTCCGGTGCAAAAGGATGAATGTCGGCAAACTCCCGCCAACTGATTCCAAGCATCTCGGTAGTTGCATTCAGTTTCATTGTGCACGAACCGAGCGGCGTCATCGAATGTGCGAGCGAAAGGTCTTTATTCTCTAATCGTTTTAAGAAGCGAAGCATCTCGGTTTCGGAATGATATTTATGGAAAACTTCGTGAGTTAAATACTCACTCGTTCTCGGCATAAATTCCCGGTAATCCTGTTCAACTCTTCCTGCTAACTTATCAACTATATTCTCATCGACTTTATTATCCGAAACAATTGCGAACAAATCAATTAACTCTTTTAAATCTTCCGCTTCCGTTGCTTCGTTAATCGATATACCGATTCTGTGGTCGTTAACGTAACGTAAATTGATTTCTCTTTTAATCGCTTCGGTTTTTATCTGCTTTATTTTCTCTTCGTCTGTTTCAATAAGTAAAGTATCGAAGAAGTTTTTGTTCAGTTGATTGAAACCGAAATCGTTAAGTGCAAGATTAAGTATGCGCGTAAATTTTCTTATCCGTTCCGCAATTGCTTTTAATCCTTCAGGACCGTGATACACAGCATACATTCCTGCAATTATTGCAAGCAGTGCCTGTGCTGTGCAAATGTTGCTTGTGGCTTTCTCGCGCCTGATGTGTTGTTCGCGTGTCTGCAGTGCCATGCGGTAAGCGGGATTTCCCTGCGCATCAATCGAAGCTCCGATAATTCTTCCGGGTATTGAGCGTTTGAATTTCTCTTTGGTTGCAAAGTAAGCTGCGTGCGGTCCGCCGTAGCCCATCGGCACTCCAAACCTTTGTGTTGAACCTACAACAGCATCCGCATTAAATTCGCCCGGAGGTTTCAGAAGTGTTAAGCTTAACAAATCGGCGGCAACAACTTTAAAAATATTTTTCTCTTCCGCCTGTTTGAAAAATCCGGAGTAGTCTCTTATCTCGCCGTTGCCTGCAGGGTACTGAATCAGTATTCCGAAAATATCATCGGTTAGTTCTGTCTTTTCAAAATCACCTATTCTTAATTCAATCCCTTTTGGAACTGCACGCGACCTTAAAACATCAATCGTTTGCGGGAAGCATCCTTTAGAAACGAAGAAAACGTTTGCATCCTTTTTATCTTTGGGACGAAGAGAGTAGAACATCAACATCGCTTCTGCAGCAGCGGTGCCTTCATCCAACAAAGATGCGTTGGCAATTTCCATCGCCGTTAAATCTTCGACCATCGTTTGAAAGATAATCAGCGCTTCAAGTCTTCCCTGGGCTATCTCTGCCTGGTACGGTGTATATTGTGTGTACCATCCGGGATTTTCGAGCACGTTGCGTTTTATTACTTCGGGCATTATAACCGGATGGTAACCCATCCCGATATACGATTTGTAAACTTTATTCTTAGCAGCAATCTCTTTTAAATTTTTAATGAATGTATGTTCATTGACGGCGGGTTTTAAGTTAAGCTCTTTATCCAATCTTATTTGAGGCGGTATGGTTTGATTTATTAAATCATCAACCGATTCAGCGCCGCACTGCTTTGCCATTTCTTCCAACTGATTTTCTCGCGGACCGATGTGCCGGTTTACAAACTTATCGGGATGTTCTAAACTGCTCATATTTATCTCTTCGAAGTAATTTGGAGTTTCGTTTAATTATCTGATAAAAAAAATAAAAGTATATCATCAAATTTAATCATAATTTGAGAATTGATTTGCATAAATTATAAATGAACAGGTGGTATTTTCGATGCCCGAATTATATTACCCACCCAATTAATCGTTACGTTTATTCTATGCAGCCGGTTTATAATTACCTGCCGTTATCATTGTTATTATTATCATTATCATTAATTTTCAGCTTCTCAAGTGCCGAGCGGGCTGCGTTCTGTTCCGCCGATTTTTTATTCTTTCCTTTACCTGTTCCCATTGTTTTGTTTCCCATCAAAACCCGAACGGTAAAAACCCGGTCGTGCTGAGGTCCCTCTTCGTTTATAACATCGTAAGTTGGAATGGCTAACTTGTTTGCCTGTGCATATTCAAGAAGCTGGCTTTTGTAATTTCTGTCAATTAGGTAATCTTCGTTCTTCATCCGCGGTCGGATGATGGTACGGTAAACAAACCGCTTGCTCTCTTCCAGTCCGTGGTCGAGATATATCGCGCCGATGAGTGCTTCCAAAGTATCGGAAAGAACGGTTTTGGAATTTTTGATGAACGAACGCGATATGTTATTCCCGATTAAAATAAAATCGGCAAGTCCTATCGATTCGGCAGCATCGCCGAGTGAGTTCCTGTTGACAAACTTCGCCCTTATTTTTGTAAGGAACCCTTCATCTTCTTCGGGGAAAGTATTAAAGAGATATTCGGCAACAGTAAGACTCAAAACCGAATCGCCGAGGAACTCCAATCTTTCGTTCGACATATCCAGTTCGGCATGGTTCTCTAAAAACGAACGATGGATAAATGCTTCGATGTAAAGGGATTTA
>JAJRSV010000102.1 GCA_024278655.1 Bacteroidota bacterium
AAGATGATAGGATTTTTAAGCGGAAAAATAATTTCATCGAAACCAACCGAGGTACTACTCGATGTAAACGGTGTGGGTTACAAGCTTTCCATTTCAATCAACACATTCGAAAAAATTTCAGATCGCGAAATCGTTTCGCTTTTTGTTCATACTCATGTTAAAGAAGATTCCATTTCACTCTTCGGCTTCCATTCCGAATCGGAAAAAGAAATGTTCGAGCTTTTAATATCTATAAGCGGCATCGGACCGAAGTTAGCTTTAAGTTTGCTCTCCGGCATACAAACCGAAGACTTACGCGAAGCGATTTTAACCGGAGATGTTTCCCGCATTATTGCAATTCCGGGAATCGGAAGGAAAACGGCGGAGAGATTAATACTCGAATTAAAATCCAAAGTGGGAGACGTACAGGTAGAAGGGGAACCAGGCGATCATCACGGTGTAAAACAGGAAGCGGTTGCCGCACTAACCACGCTCGGTTACAATCAGGCAACATCCGAAAAGATTGTACGAAAGATTCTATCAGCTTCACCCGCCTGCACTTTGGAAGACCTGATTAAAAAATCGTTAAGCGAATTGAATAAATAGCTTTTCTCAAGACTAAAGACAAAAGTAAAAAGAATAAAGTAACTCACTCAATTGAATGGTTGAATGATTGAATGGATTGGTCGTAAGACAAAAGGAATAATTACAGGTTTATTCGTCTGACGTTTCACATCTGACGTTTGAACGAAAGTATTTAATTACAAGATTGCAAGATTACAGAATCACAAGATTATATTTCACAACAACAAACGATAAACCACGAACAACGAACCAAGCACCACGAACACATTTTACAACAAATGACAACGAATGACTATGAATGACTACTAATGACTTTTATTGAACATCGGCTGTCAACTCATCAATATTTTCAATTCCCGCTTTTATCACATCTCCTTTATTTACTTTTCCAACGCCTTTGGGTGTGCCGGTAAAAACCAAATCGCCTTCGTTCAATGTCATCAGAGATGAAATGTAGCTGACCAATCCGGCAGGTTTGAAAATCATTTTGTTCAGCTTATCTTTTTGTCTCAACTCATCGTTCACACTCAAATGAATTTCTTCATTTAGCGAAAGCTGATAATCATCTTTTAAAACAAATTCGGAAAGAACAGCGGAAGTATCGAAACACTTTGCGATAGTCCACGGATGCCCTTTGCTTTTCAATTGCAACTGAACATCGCGCAAAGTCATATCGAGTCCGACACCGTAACCCGTTATTGCATTTTCTGCATCCTGCGGCGTAACATCTTTAATATCCTTACCTATCAACAGAACCAACTCAACTTCGTGATGCATTTCATTCGAAAAGGATGGGTAAAAAATTGTTTCGCCCGAATAAATAACGGCGGAAGCAGGTTTAATAAAGATGAGCGGTTTTTCCGGTATTTCGTTTCCCAATTCGGTTGCGTGCTCTGCATAATTTCTTCCAACGCATACTATTTTTCCGATATTAAATTCTGTCGTGCTGTTTTTAATTTTTATTCTTTTCATTGCTTTATTCGATAATAATTATGATTTTGTTTAACATTAAATTAAGTATAAACTGTGGATTGATAAAACCCAACACACTTTATTAGTTAAAGATTGATTCATTAAATTAAAACATCAAAAAGATTATTTTCGTAAAATCAATTTAAAGTCATTAAAATGTGTCTGATAGTTTTCGCATATAAACATCATCCGAAATATAAATTCATCTTTGCCGCTAACAGGGATGAGTTTTACGACCGTCCTTCCGAGCAGGCGGCATTCTGGAAAGAGCATCCCTACTTACTTGCGGGTAAAGATTTAAAAGCCGGCGGCACCTGGATGGGTATTACAAAGCAGGGAAGATTTGCAGCAGTTACCAATTTCAGGGATATGAGAAACATAAAAGAAGATGCTCCTTCGCGCGGAAAGCTGACGCTGGACTTTTTAACCGGCAGTTTATCGGCAGAAGAATATTACAACAAAATTAAACCGGCACTTAACAGCTATAACGGCTTTAATCTTATCCTCGGTACCGTTGATGATATTTACTACTTTTCTACTCACACCGAAGGATTGCAAAAACTCGAGCCGGGCATTTACGGATTGAGCAACGCTGTTCTGAACACCGAATGGTTCAAAGTAAAAAGAAGTAAGAAGTTTTTATCGAACATTCTTAAGCAGGATGAAATACATCCCTGGGAACTTTTAAGCTTGTTAAACGATCCTGTAAAAGCAAAGGATGAAGAACTGCCCGATACCGGAATCGGTTTGGAATGGGAAAGGGTTTTATCCTCCATATTCATTCAATCTGAAAATTACGGAACACGCTGTTCAACAGCGGTGATTGTCGATAACGAAAATAACGTTCGCTTTGCCGAAAAAACTTTCTTCGGCAGCCCGGGTGTTTTTTCAAACAAAGATTATAGTTTTAAATTAGAGAGTTGAATTTTACGGAGATTTGAAAAATGGAAATAACAGTAAAACACGACAAGGAAAAAGAACGCTTCGTTACCGAAGTCGAGGGCTTTGAAGCGTATTTGCTTTACAACATAAAAGATGATAAAATAGATTTTTACTCAACTTACACTCCGCCGCCGCTGCGCGGTAAAGGAGTTGCAAAAAAGGTTGTCGAGTATGCTTTCAATTATGCGAAAGAAAACAACCTAAAAGTAATACCGACTTGCTCGTATGTTCAATCGTTTGTGGAACGATATAAAGAGTATCAGGATTTGCTTGCCTGATTTTGTGATTTATTTGGTAGATTAATAATTGCATATAATTTTTCGGAGCGATAATGGAAAACAAAATTACTCACGTTGTTAAACGAAGCGGTGCAATTGTGCCGTTCAAACAGGAAAGAATAACCAACGCAATTTACAGCGCGGTTGTTGCGGTTGGCGGAAGGGATAAAGAAACCGCAAAAAAATTATCGGATCAGGTTGTCGAAATTTTAAATAAAAAATTCTCTGACAGCCAGCCGCCGAACATCGAAGACATACAGGATATAGTTGAAAAAGTTTTAATCGAAAACGGTCATGCTAAAGTTGCTAAAGAATATATTCTTTACAGGGAAGAAGCAAAGAAACGGCGTGAAGCCGAAGCCCGACACCACTCGCAGCCGAATGAGAATATTCCCTGGGCAAAGATTTGGAGAAATCTCGACTGGGCGGTTTCACACAACCTTCACACCGTAGATGCTTTGAACGAAAGAATAGAAAAAGGTGAGTTCGCACATATCGTACACGAATCTGAAAACCTTTACGAAGATGATGTATCGCTTGCGGCTGAACTGATAATCGAGAGACTGGACAGCTTAAGAATGGTAATGATAAGCGGACCTTCATCATCCGGTAAAACAACTACAACAATTAAACTTGAACAGAAGCTGACGAAAAAAGGATACAAGTTCAAAGCGTTAAACGTCGATCATTACTTTTTCGATCTCGAGCTTCATCCGAAAGATGAATTCGGCGATTACGATTTTGAAACGCCGCAGGCGTTGGATTTGCCCTTGATAAACGAACACCTGCAAAAGCTTGCCAAAGGAGAAGAGGTTTTAATTCCGTCTTACGATTTTAAAACCGGAACACGCACACTTAACGTTACACCTATGAAGTTAGAAAAGGATGAACTGCTTTTGATTGATAGTCTGCACGGACTTTATCCCGACTTCAGCAAAGACATTCCGGCAGAGCAAAAGTTCAAACTTTACCTTGAACCGCTGCTGCAGATGAAAGGTCCTGATGGCAGGTACATTCGCTGGACAGATTTAAGATTGATTCGCCGGATGCTGCGTGATTCTGTGCACCGTGCTTACAATCCGCAGCAAACGTTAGAGCACTGGCACTACGTACGCAAAAGCGAATTAAGAAACATCATTCCTTACGGCACCACCGCCGACTTTATTATTAGCAGTGCAATGCCGTATGAACTTCCGCTTTACGCTCATAGATTGTTAGATAAATTTGCCGAGTGGGAAAAGAAATACGAAGGCGATCCTTTAAGAACTGATGCTTACGAACGTGCGGCAAGAGTACACAAAGTTCTTAAAGCAATAACTCCTGTTGCAGATGATTCGCCTGTTCCGGGTGATTCGGTACTGCGCGAATTTATCG
>JAJRSV010000103.1 GCA_024278655.1 Bacteroidota bacterium
ATGAATAAAAGCGGAATCGAGGTAATCAATCTCGGTATCGGAAACCCCGACCTCCCTCCGTCCCGGAACACGATTGATGCACTTATCGAATCGGCTAACCAGCCGGGGAATCACGGTTATCAAAGTTACAAATCAACACCCGAACTACGCAAAGCAATTGCCGAATACTACTCTAAGTTTTTCGGCGTAGGTCTGAATCCCGAAACCGGGATACTTCCGCTAATCGGTTCGAAGGAAGGAATAATGCACATATCAACCGCGTACCTTAATCCGGGAGATGAAGTGCTGGTTCCGAATCCCGGCTACCCGGTATATTCATCCGCAGCAAAAATGATGGGTGCGGTTGTAAATTATTATGACTTAACCGAAGAGAACAGCTACCGGATAAATATAGACGAGTTAAAAAGCAGGGATTTATCGAAAGTAAAAATTATGTGGATTAACTATCCGCATATGCCCACAGGAGCGGTTGCATCGAAAGAGATGTTTGAGGAATTAATAAAGCTTGCCGTCGAAAATAATTTTATTCTCTGCAACGATAATCCTTACAGTCTTGTTTTGAATGAAAACCCGTTAAGTCTTTTATCGGTAGAAGGTTCGATGGATGTTGGGTTGGAACTGAACTCATTAAGCAAATCTCATAACATGGCGGGCTGGCGCGTAGGATGGGTTGCCGGAAATAAGGATTATGTGAAATCCGTTTTGAAAGTTAAAAGTAATATCGACTCGGGAATATTCCTGCCGGTACAACATGCGGCAGCCGAAGCGTTGAGGAACCCGGACAAATGGCACACAGAAAGAAATAATGTATTGCGAAGCAGAAGAGAAAAAGTTTTTGAGCTGCTCGGTTTACTCGATTGCACTTACGATGAAGCACAGGCGGGAATGTTCGTGTGGGCAAAGATTCCGGCGGGTGCAGATTCATCGGAAATGTTTGTGAACGAACTGCTTGACAAAGCCCGCGTTTTTATATCACCCGGATTTATTTTCGGCACTAACGGCGAGCGGTACGTTCGTGTATCGCTTTGCAGCAACAAGCAAAAATTAAACGATGCAATTCACCGTGTTAAAACTTTATTTAAACAAGAGGAAGAAACGGTATGACTGTAACAATAATCGGGTTGGGATTAATCGGCGGCTCGATGGCAATTGATATTAAAGCTAAAGGGTTTGCCGGAAGAATTATCGGCGTTGACAGTAACGATGACCATGCTGCTGCAGCCATAGCAAGGGGATTGGTTGACGAAGTAATGAATCTGGAAACGGCGGTAACCAAATCGCAGCTTGTAATAATTGCAGTGCCTGTTGACCGCACGCGATTACTGATTCCGGAAGTTCTGGATTTAATAAACGGCAACACTGTTGTTATGGATGTCGGTTCAACCAAAGCGGAAATTTGTGCAACCGCCGACGAACACAACAAGCGGAAAAATTTTGTCGCAACTCATCCGATTGCAGGAACCGAAAACAACGGACCTAACGCAGCAGTAAGCGGATTGTTCGAGGGAAAGCTTGCAATTATTTGCGACCCCGAAAAAAGCGGAAGCTTTGCGTTAGAATTGGTTCGGCGGTTATACAACACAATCGGAATGAATACGGTTAACATGAATTCCAAAGAGCACGATTTACACGCAGCTTATGTTTCGCATCTTTCGCACATAAGCTCATTTACATTAGGATTGACCGTGCTCGAAATAGAAAGGGATGAAAAAACAATTTTCGAACTCGCGGGAAGCGGTTTCGCATCCACAGTACGGCTTGCAAAAAGTTCGCCCGAAATGTGGTCGCCCGTATTTATAGAAAATTCTAACCACCTGCTTAACGCACTCGATGCTTACATCGAAAAGCTGATGCTATTCAGAAAATCGATAAAAAACAAAGATGCCTCTCATCTTTATAATTTAATGAAAGAAGCGAATGAGATAAGAAGAGTTTTAGACGGTAACAAATTAACAGAAGTAAAGGCGGTTATTTAATATGCAGTTACAACTAAACATCACACCGATTAATGAATGGCTTAAAAATAACGGTAAGCCGATTGTTATAAGCGGTCCCTGCAGTGCCGAAAGCGAAAAGCAGCTTTTATGTACTGCCGCCGGACTTGCGGAGACGGGAAAAGTAAATCTTTTCAGAGCGGGAATATGGAAACCGAGAACCAGACCGAGCACATTCGAAGGCGTTGGTGTAAAAGGACTCGGTTGGCTCAAAAAGGTTAAAGAAGAAACCGGTTTACCCGTAACTACCGAAGTTGCAAACCGTGAACATGTTCAACTCTGTTTGGAGTACGGAATTGATGTGCTGTGGATTGGCGCGAGAACTTCTGTCAATCCGTTTTCGGTTCAGGAAATTGCCGATGCTCTTGAGGGAACGGATATTCCGGTGCTCGTTAAAAATCCTGTTAATCCCGATTTGCATCTGTGGCTCGGTGCGTTGGAAAGAATTAACAACGCAGGCATCACAAAAATTGCAGCAGTGCATCGCGGATTTTCCTCGTTCGAAAGAACACCTTTCCGTAACGCTCCGATGTGGGATATTCCTATTGAATTGAAAACCGTTTGCCCAAACCTGCCGCTTTTCTGCGACCCGAGTCATATTGCGGGCAACAGGAACTTAATCGGCATGGTTGCACAAAAAGCAATCGATTTGGATATGGCAGGTTTAATGATTGAAAGCCACTTTAATCCCGCAATTGCTTTAAGCGATTCGAAGCAGCAGGTTACGCCATCGGCATTAAATAATATTCTTAATGAACTAATAATAAGAGAACCGGTAACTAACAATAAACTTTTCGGGGACCGGCTGGAACAATTGCGAACCGTAATAGATGAACTCGATGATGAGTTATTAAAAAATCTCTCGATGCGAATGGATGTAGCGGAACAGATTGGTGAATACAAAAGGGAAAACAACGTTACGATTTTGCAGGTGAGCAGGTGGGAAGAGATTGTTAAAAAGAGACTTAATATGGGAACAGCTATGGGCTTAAGCAACGATTTTGTTAAAGGACTATTAAAACTGATTCATAACGAATCTATTAGAAGACAAACCGAAGCAATGAATACAAAAAATGCAAACGTCCGTCCCGCTTATTTA
>JAJRSV010000104.1 GCA_024278655.1 Bacteroidota bacterium
AAAAAAACCCCTTACTTATTCAGTAAGGGGTTAAAGTAAACTAAGAATGAATTCAGGGAATTTATTTCAGGAGGGTCATCTTTTTAACCTGAACAAAATCTCCGGCTTCAAGACGGTAGAAATACATTCCACTGTTCAAATTAACAGCGTTAAAGTTAACCTGATGTGTTCCTGCTTCCATAAACTGATTTACAAGAACAGCTATCTCTTCACCCAAAGTATTAAATACTGTTAGTGTTACCCTTGTAGCTTCGGGAACAGAAAACTTAATGGTGGTACTCGGGTTAAACGGATTCGGATAATTCTGTTCGAGACTGTATTCAATCGGAGTAGTTATATCAACGTTAACTATATTCGAGTACTCGAACATTCCGTTGAAATCTATTTGTTTCAGTCTGTAAGAATAAGTTCCTTCTGTAAGATTCTTATCTGTATAAGAGTATGTTTTCATTTCGGTAGTTGTTCCCGAACCCGGAACAAAAGCAACTTTTTCCCAGTTGCTGTTTTCTGTTGCACGCTGAACTTCAAAACCAGAGTTGTTCAACTCGGTTGCGGTTGTCCAGACTAACGTAACAGCTTTACCGTTAACCGAAGCACTAAAAGAGGTAAGTTCAACAGGAACGGTACCGCCGTTAGGAGATACAACATCGATTATCCATGTTGTCGATAACGGCTCGCTGGTTTCATCGTGACCGGTCAGACCGTTACCGCCTGAAAAAGTTTCGCCCGGTTCGGTAAATTCATATCTGGTAAACGAATCGCCGCTTGGATGACCTGCAGGTAAAGAATCCTGTAACGCAATTGGTGTATCATTTAAATATGTAGATGGTGTTGAATCGGGATCGGGACCATCGATGGAAACACCGCTTTTATCAACGGCTTCAACCTTATCGCCCCAAACAGCATAATCAACATCCTGAACCAAATCGGAAATTCCGTCCCAGGTATAAAGAATAACAACCTCGCCCGAGTTTGTTAAACCGCCCTGTCCGTTTATAGAACCCGGGAATTCTTCAAGCATATCGGGAATCAAATCGGCAGCCACACTGTCTTCGTATAATTCGTAGGTTGGATAGAGTCCGTAAGTAGCAAAGAAATCCTGCGAACCAGCCATCGATATAGTCTGAAATTCACCCGGATTGATTGTAGCGCCTGCAGGGAACCGTGCGTGCCAGTCGCCAAAGCCACCGCCGCCTGCATCAACACCGGTAACTATTTTGTAATAGTAAACTCCACCGGCTGAATAAGTTGCATCGGTGATGTAATAGTCCGTAAGATCGACTACAGAGCCGGTGGGATTATAAATCTCTACATATTCTCCGGCAGTTGGGGTAACAACTATTTCGGAAATTAAGAGATGATCGTGTAATTGTGCTATTGCAACATTGCTGACAGCAAATACAAACAGCAATACAAAAGTGGATTGTAAAAGTTTTCGCATAGCAGTCCTTCCTTTTTAGTTTAAATAATGTTGAAAAATCTTATACTATCATAATGAAAAATAATGATAAATTCCATTATTTAATCAGGTTCATTTTCTTTGTTGAAAGAAAATTACCTGCACTCAATTTATAAAAATATATGCCGCTTTTCAAACCTTCGGCATTAAAATTAATCGAATAAACACCCTGCTGCTGGAATTTACTCACTAACACTTTCACTTCTTCACCGAGTATGTTAAAAACCGAAAGCTTTACAAAAGCAGCTTCCGGCAGCTCATATTTAATTGTTGTCGAAGGATTGAAAGGATTCGGATAATTCTGACTCAACTCAAAACCAAGGGGTGTTCCCAAATCGATTTCGATAATTTTTGAATATTCGAACGAACCGTCGTTATCAACTTGTTTTAACCTGTAAGAAACTTTCCCCGAAGAAACACTTTTATCAACAAAAGAATATTGCTTCGGTGAATTGCTATTGCCGTGCCCCTCAACAAATCCTATATTCACCCAATCACCATATTTCCCCCCTTTGGGGGGATTAAGGGGGGCTTTTCTTTCCACCTCAAACCCGTAATTATTCACCTCGGTCTCCGTCTGCCAACTAAGCATTACACCTTCCTTGACAATTGATGCAGAGAAGGAAGAGAGTTGTACGGGGAGAGCACTGTTACCATTTACATTACCTGAAGAACTGATTTCTACTGCATTCCAAACTCCTGATACTGCTGATGAGTATCCCCCATTAATTCCATTACTGGATAGTGCCCAATTTGTACCATCGTTATTTGCTATGGCATTCATAGAAGCACTTGGTAAATTCAAATAAATAGAAAAACCATTTACATTATTAGGCCAACCATTTGCATCATCATAATTCACCTCATCAACTAAATTTCCTAGTGCATCTCTTAGCTGAATGATTTCATCTGTAGAACTTGGTGTGTTTTTTAAGTTAATCATTGTTTGTCCCAAATCCTTTAAGGAAATTACAGTATATGTGTTTCCAAATGCACCTTGAAAATCAATTGCACTTGAACCACAAATTACTGCAATTTCATATGCTGATAGAGTTATATTTGGTAATACGTTTGGACCATCTGCATCTTCATCATCAATCGTCCAATTATTAATATTTACCGAACCATTAGTTGTATTTGCTATTTCAATAAATTGTGTTTGGGTTGTGCTTTCACTTGAGGCCGCATCATAAAGTATTTCGGTGATGATTATTTCACCACTCTCTTGTGGGTAAATATATTTGCCAATAAAAATCAAACCCAAACCAACTAACAAAAATAGTTTTTTCATTTCTCCCTCCAATATTTCAATCTATAAAATGAAATGCGGGGCCCCGGAGAGAAAATAGCAGTACAGAAACACCCTCTTTTTAAACGTAATTAATTTTAGGCAAAAGTGCCATTATTTTTTTATATAATAGATGAAAAATTTTTCATTTATGAAAAAGTGTAATAAAAAGAGATTAATGAGGTAAGAAAAAGCGAAAATGCAGGATTTATTTTGTAAGTACCATTTTCTTTACAACGGATTTTTCCGGTGTGATCAGTTTATAATAATAAACTCCGCTCGATAATCCCGCTGCATCAAATTCTACGGTATAAAACTTTCCGGCTTCGGTTACTTCATTAAATAGTTCCGCTACTTCTTCACCTAATGTATCATACACTTTTAATTTTACCGGCTCACTCTTTCTTACTGTAAATTTTATTGTTGTAGAAGGATTAAACGGATTCGGATAATTCTGTTCAAGTATAAAGTCATCGGGCATATCGCCTGCGTTTACTTCTATCACATCGCTGTATTCGTAGGTTCCGTCGTTATCAATCTGCTTAAGTCTATAAAAATATTTGCCGTAAGAAATATCTTTATCAACATAAGAGTAATACTTAGGCGAGTTGCTGTTGCCGTGCCCTTCCACAAATCCAATTTTATTCCAGTTACCATATTTCCCCCCTTTGGGGGGATTAAGGGGGGCTGCTCTTTCAATCTCAAACCCATAATTATTCACCTCAGTCTGAGTAACCCAGTTTAACTGAACGCCGTTGTTTAACAATTTATAGGTGAAGGAAGATAGTTCTACGGGGAGAGCGGCTACACCTATTTTACCGAATGCCGTTCCCCATCTGCCATCTTCAGTTGGATAGTCAGGCAGAATTGTACCCCTGGTTAAAGCATATTCATTGAAAACATAAAATGTTTGGTCATCCGATGGGTCCACACATGCACCGCTGTAATCACCCCACCTGTTTCTGCTACCTCCAAATGCTCTATAATAATAATCCAAACCGGCTTTAACGATTCCCGGAGTAATTGTACTCCCGGCTGGATCTGTTGATAAGCGACCTGTGTAATAAAAACCAGGATAAATACTA
>JAJRSV010000009.1 GCA_024278655.1 Bacteroidota bacterium
GATTCGAACATAGTATCCGGAATAATTCGAATTAATTTTGAGCCGATGACTGTAGGAAGCGGAAACTGAATAATACGCTTTTCTTTTTTAATTCCTTTCAAAATTATATCGGCTGCTTTATCCGCATCCATCAGGAAAGGCATTTTGAATTTATTCTTTTCGGTCATCGGGGTTTTTACGAATCCCGGTTTTACGGTAATTACTTTAATATTAAACGGTTTAAGCTCAACGCGCATGCTTTCGAGCAGGATAGTTGCGGCGGCTTTGCTTGCGCAATAAAATCCGCTGCCCGGATAACCCTTTGAATCTGCCAGCGAAGACACACCGGCAATCGTTCCTTCTCTTCTTTTTAAAAATTGCGGAATCAGTTCTTCCGCGAAATGAATAATTCCCATAACATTAATATCGAAGATTGTTTTTGCCTGTTCCGAACTAAGACTTTTCATTTTTGTTACAGCACCGACTCCTGCATTCAATATTGCAATATCAATTCTGTTAAACTCGTTGTTTATATTTTCAACAACATTTTCAACTTCTTCTTTTACCGATACATCGCACTGATAAATTTTTATGCGGGCGGGTTTTTCTTTTAACTCGTCTAAAAGTTCTTCAAGCAGATTTTTTCGCCGGGCGATTAAAGCGAGTGAACAATTTTCATCAGCAAGCTTAACAGCGAGCGATTTGCCGATGCCGCTTGAAGCGCCGGTGAGCAGAACAACCTTGTTTTCAAACTCCATAAGCGTAACTCTTTCACGTAATTATTTCACAAATTGGGAAGATTTTTAATACGAAAGGAAATTTAAGAAAAAGGAATGTATGATTTAAACTTTGCAATTTTCAATCATTTGGATTATTTTGCAGCAAAAATTATTCCAATGCTTGAAGATAGATTCATTTCAATCGATAATGTGTTAATTCGCACGGAAATTGCTGATACTCCGTTCGCGTGTGATTTGAAAAAATGCAAAGGCGCCTGCTGCACGTTTGAGAGCGATTACGGCGCTCCTTTGAAAAAAGAGGAAATAAGTAAAATTAACGGAATAATAGATACCGTTAAAGAATATCTTTCTGAAGAACACATTTCGGAAATTGAAAGCGGGGGATTCTACGAAGAAAAAGACGGCGAACTGGTAACACGTAGTGTTGACGGAAAAGCGTGTGTGTTTGTGGTTCACGAAAATGGTGTTGCCAAATGCGCGATTGAAAAAGCTTACTACGCAGGGAAAACAGATTTTAAGAAACCGATTTCATGTCATCTCTTTCCGATTAGGGTTGCGGATTTTGGAGGTGACATTCTGAGATACGAAAAAATAAGCGAATGCGCTCCCGCAGTTGAAAACGGGAGAAAAGAAAATAAAACGATTGCTGAGTTTTGCGAAGAATCACTCAGCAGGTTATACGGTAAACAATGGTATTTAAAACTAAAGAAAGCTATCGGAAGGTAATATGTTATCATTACATCAACGACTATCTCAACAGCAGAAACTTTCTCCGCAGCAAATTCAGTATCAGAAACTGCTGCAGCTCAACACTCTTGCTCTTGAACAGAGAATAAAAACCGAATTGGAGATGAATCCGATTCTGGAAGAAGAAATGGAACTTGAACAAGAGGAACCGGAAGCCGAAGAGGAACTTGCAGAAGAGGTAACCGATCCGGATGAGGAAGAGTTTGAGCTCGAAGATTTTATGAACGATACCGAGCTTGATAACGAGGTAAATATAAACCGTAACAACAGCAATAGCGAAGAGGAAACTTACCAGCCGCTGGCTCCCGCACGCGAAACTTTGTACGAATATTTATTGGAGCAATTACGATTACTGGATTTAAGCGAAGAGATGTACCTGCTCGGCGAAGAGATTATAGGAAATCTCGATGCCGACGGCTATCTGAAAAGAGACCTCGATGAAATACTGGAAGAGCTTGAATTGTTCGAGCATGTAAAAATCGATCCTGAAAAAGCCGAAGAACTGCTGCATAAAATTCAGCACTTCGATCCTATCGGTATCGCATCAAGAAATTTGCAGGAGTGTTTGCTTATTCAATTAAGAGCAAAAGAAGATGCCGATCCGTACTATAAATATCTTGCAAAAGAAATGCTCGAAAAACATTACGATGATTTTACCAAGAGACGTTTCGAAGCATTAAAACAGAAAATGAATTTAACCGATGAATCGCTGAAGCGCACGGTTGAGTTGATACAAAGTTTGAATCCGAAACCGGGCGAGGGCAATCTCGATTCGGTGGAGATGAACCAGATAACTCCCGATTTTGTAATCGAAAAAGTTGACGATAACTTTATCATAACTTTAAACGACAGAAGCATGCCTTCGGTTACGATAAACAGAAAATATCTTGAGATGTTCGATGCAAAGAGGAGGAAGGGACGCAAGAAAAATCCGAGGGATAAAGAAACTTATAAATTCCTCCGCGAAAAATTCGAATCGGCAAAATGGTTTATTGCATGTATCCAGCAGCGAAGAGATACGTTGATGAAAATAATGCAGGCAATATTGGAAAGACAGTACGAGTTTTTCGAGAAAGGTCCGAAGTATTTAAGACCGATGATTTATAAGGATATTGCCGATGCGATTGGTATGGACATATCAACAATCAGCCGTGTTGTTAACGGCAAGTATGTTCAAAGCCCGATGGGAATACACGAGCTGAAATATTTCTTCAGCGAAGGACTTGCAACCGATTCCGGCGAGGAAGTCTCGAACAAACATATTAAAGAAAGACTGAAAGAGATAATAGACGCAGAAGATAAAAAGAAACCTTACAGCGACGATAAGTTAGCCGAGCTGCTGAATAAAGAAGGAATACACATTGCAAGAAGAACCGTGGCAAAGTACAGAGAGCAGCTCAGAATTCCGGTCGCTCGTCTCAGGAAAGAATTGTGATGTCGTACGTTGTTGATGTAATTACAATTGTAATTCTGTTCGCACTGTTCGGTTTGGTTCATTCGTATCTGGCATCGTTAAAAGTAAAAAAGCAAATTAAAAAAGTATTAGGCAAGCAGATTGCGTTTTACCGGTTGGCTTACAATCTTTTTGCCGTTGCTTCTCTTTATGCTGTTTACAAGCTTTCGCCTAAACCGCATCTCGTAATTTACGATTTACCCAATCCTTATGATTTGATAATTCTTGTTCCCCAGTTTCTCGGTCTGGCGGGAGTATTGTGGGCGTTTAAGTATATTTGTGTTAAAGAATTTTTGGGACTGAACCAAATTAAAAGATATTTGCTCGGAAGCTACGATTCGGAACTTGACGAGGATTTGACTTTAACTATCGGCGGACCTTACAAATATTCAAGGCATCCGATTTACTTTTTTTCTATAATGATTTTATTGTTCAGACCAACGATGGACTTGTTTTATCTCACATTCTTTCTCTGTATGGTAGCATATTTTTACATCGGTTCTTACTGCGAAGAAAAAAGTTGGCGGAACAATTCGGAAGCATCTACATCAAATATAAAGAAGCGGTCCCGAAAATTTTTCCCGTAAAGTTCTTTAAGCCGTTCAATGCTGAAGAACTTGCGGAGTTATAAACAGATTTTTATAAGGAGTTTAAATGAGTACTGAAATAATTAAAGCAACAACAATCTTAGGCATTGTTCATAACGGTGTTGCCGCATTGGGCGGCGACGGACAGGTTACATTAGGTAACACGATAATGAAACATAATGCGCTGAAGATAAGAAGATTAGCCGAAGGTAAAGTGCTTTGTGGTTTTGCAGGCGGCTCGGCAGATGCATTTACATTGATGGAAAGGTTCGAAGATAAATTGGAACAGTACCGGGGAAATGTTAGTCGTGCGGCAGTTGAACTTGCAAAGGAATGGCGGACAGATAAATACCTTCGGCGTTTGGAAGCAATGTTAGCCGTAATTGCAAAAGATACCGCACTGGTAGTTTCGGGCAACGGCGATGTAATTGAACCGGACGATAAAATAGTTGCTATCGGTTCGGGCGGAATGTATGCACTTGCCGCTGCAAAAATGTTAAAGAAGCACAGCAACCTGAGTGCAAAGGAAATAGTTGAAGAAGCATTAAAGACCGCATCGGATATTTGTATTTATACTAATGATAAAATTAAAGTAGAAGTTATAGAAGAAGGAGAGTAAAAGTTATGTCGGATATTATGAGGGATTTAACCCCTATTAAAATTGTAAACGAACTTGATAAATATATAATCGGACAGAATGAAGCGAAGCGTGCTGTAGCTATTGCGTTACGTAACCGCTGGCGCAGGCAGCAGGTCGAAGAATCTCTTCGTGAAGAAATTCTTCCGAACAATATTATTTTAATCGGTCCTACGGGAGTTGGTAAAACGGAAATTTCAAGACGGCTTGCAAAGTTAGCCGGCGCTCCGTTTATAAAAGTTGAAGCTTCTAAGTTTACCGAAGTAGGTTACGTTGGAAGAGATGTTGAATCGATGATACGCGATTTAACGGATTATGCTGTGGCTATGGTAAAAGCCGAGAAAACGAAAGAGGTTCAGGAAAAAGCACAGGACCTTGCAGACGAAAGAATACTGGATATTCTGATTCCGCCTGTACGCAGACCGCAGCAACCCATTCAACCGCAGCCCGCGGCTCAATCGGGATTTCAGACACCGCAGGAAACCGCTGTTACCGAAGAGCTTCAGAATAAAAAAACACGCGAGTGGATGAAGAAACAGCTTAAGAATGGTGAACTTGATAAAAGAATAATTGAGTTCGATGCGCAGGCACCTCCTGCAATAGGTATGCAGGTTTTCGGTCCGATGGGATTGGATGATATGGGTATCAACATCCAGGAGATAATGGGCAACCTGATGCCGAAGAAAAGAAAGAAAAGAAAAACCACAATTGCCGAAGCAAGAAAAATAATGGCGCAGGAAGAAGCACAAAAGCTTATCGATATGGAAGCGGTGCAGCGCGAAGCAATTAAAAGAGTTGAAAACTCCGGTATTGTTTTTATTGATGAGATTGATAAAGTAGCCGGCGGAGGAAAAGGACAGGGACCGGATGTTTCGCGCGAAGGTGTTCAGCGTGATTTGCTTCCGATTGTTGAAGGCACAAACGTAAACACAAAGTACGGCGTGGTTAAAACCGATCACATTCTGTTTATTGCTTCCGGTGCTTTTCACGTTTCCAAACCTTCGGATTTAATTCCCGAGCTTCAGGGCAGGTTCCCGATAAGAGTTGAATTGAACAGCTTAACCGAAGATGATTTTGTTCAAATACTCACCACTCCGCAGAATGCTCTGCTCAAACAATACAGCGCTTTACTCGAAACAGAAGGCGTTAAGTTGGAGTTCAAAGAAGACGGGATAAGAGAAATTGCAAGAATTGCAACCGAAGTAAACGAAGCGGTTGAAAACATCGGTGCAAGACGTTTGCACACAATTCTTACAACTTTGCTCGATGAAATTCTTTTCGATGTTCCGGACAAAATCCCATCGAAGAAAGTAGTGATTACGGCAAAGTTCGTTAAAGATAAACTCGATAAAATTGTTAAGGACAGAGACTTAAGTAAGTTTATTCTTTAATCCATCCTTTTATTTGAAGAGAGACACAGGAAATTTTTAATGTGTCTCTCTCTCTTTTATTATTTTAAAATGAAATCAAGATAATTTTCCTGAGTGATTACTTTAAACTCCGAATTAGTGTAAGTTTTGACCCAATCGTTCGGTGGTTTAACTTTTTTTCTTGCAGACCATTTGATTTCGTAAGCATATAACTTTCCTTCTCTTTCTTCAATCAAATCAATTTCTTTTTGATCATAAGTTCTCCAGAAATAATAATTGCAGTAACGGTTTATATATTCATTTAGCTTTATGCGTTCCACCATAACAAAGTTTTCAAAAAGCTTTCCGGCATCGTCCCGGTTATCGATATTATTGAAGTTGAGTATTATTCCGTTTCTTATTCCGTTATCGATAAAATAATACTTTGCTTTTGCGGTAACTTCTTTTCGAAGGTTGCGGCTGAACGGGCCGATTCGCTTAATTATAAATGCTTTTTCCAATACGTACAAATACTTCTGAACAGTTTTAACATCAATTCCCACTTGCGTGGCAAGTTCATTAAGCGAAACCTGACTGCCTACCTGAAAAGCAATAAGCTTTAATAAATTCCATAGCTGATTAGTCCCTTTTATATTGTTAAGCTTCAAAACATCTTTTAATAAGTATGAATTAACCAGCTCTTCAATTACTGCAATTTTTTCTTTGGTATCGTTTGCCGTTATAACTTCAGGGTAAGAACCGAAAATTAAAAAATCAATCAATCTTTCTTTAAGTTCAAACTCGTTATAGATTGAAAGCAGTTCAAGGTTAGCAAATGGGAAAAGTATAACTGTTCGCTTTCTGCCTGTTAACGGCTCACCTACGTTTTGCGATAATTCAAACGAAGAAGAACCTGTGGCAATTACTTTTAATTCCGGTTTGTTATCAACCAATATCTTCAAACCCAAACCAACATTTGGTATTTGCTGGGCTTCGTCGATAGCAATCAGTTCGTACCCGGAAGCATAAGCGAGTATATCATCAAAGTTTTGTGAGCTTAAAATCTGTTGTGTTTTTATATTGTCGCCGGAGTCATATTTATATTTCAAATCCGTATGACTGAGAAATTCTTTCAGCAATGTGGTTTTGCCAACCTGCCGTGCACCATAAATAACCAGCACTTTACCGGCACGAAGCATATTCTCTATATCGAAGTACCTTTTGATCATTTTTCTCTATTCCATAAATTTAGCAAAATTTGTGGACTATCACTCCATAAATTTAGCAAAATATATGGATTTGACAAATAATAAAAGCGAGAATGTTTATTTCGCCAGGTGGTGTTCTAAAGCAATTTTAAAGGATTAAAAGTCGAATGAAAAACAAACCATCAATTTCGGTTAATTTCCACACTTCAAATTCATATATTTGAGGATAATTTTTCAATAAGTTTTTCTCCCGGATTGCAAACAAAAAATCTACAGATAGCTAAGATATTATTAACAGTACTCGCCGTGCTGATTCTTCTGCTGTTTACAAAATTCAGCAGGAATATTGATGCAGCAGCGGAAAACACTTACTCTGTTATTGCAGGCGAAAGACAGCCCGATACTAATATCGTAATCATTCACATCTCATCATCCGATTTGGAAAGCATCGGTCCGTGGCCCATCAAACGAAGTTATTACGCTTTGTTGATTAATAATCTTTCGCAGCAGGGTGTTAAAAAAATCGGGTTGGAAATTTTCCTCAGCTCGCGGATGGTAACTCAAACGGTTTACGATAAGCTGCTGAAAAATGTCATCGAAAAATCTGGCAGAGTTGTTTTGAGTTCGCTTGCAGGAAAAATATTCAGAACCGGTGATAAGTTTTACACCGATTCACTCTCGTACCCGAGTCCGAAATTATTAAATGAGTCTTTAACAACGGGACACATCAACTACATTAAAAACAACGGCTTTGAAATTCCGCTTACGGTTGAAATGCGCGGTGAAAGTGAAAAAGCTTTTGCATATCAGTTATTCGGTGGGGAAGTAAACACTCCTTCTATTCTTATTAATTTTCATTCGTCGTGGAAACAGTTTAAGCAATACAGTCTGCTCGAGTACTTTGAACTTGTGCAAAATAAAAGCGCGGAATTAAAGAAGCTTAAAGATAAGATAGTAATAATCGGTATAAGCGATCCGCAGATTGCATCAACAATCGAAACGGCTTACGATGAAGCGCTGCCGGGAACTGCACTGCATGCATTTGCTCTTGATAATCTGCGTAACGGAAACTGGTTGAAAACCGATAACTACATTCCTTCGGCGGTAGTATTTGTTTTGATGGTATTAGGAACAATATTGCTTTTGCCGAAACTGAAAGCTAAACGATACTACGTTTATACTTCTTTGTTTGGAATATTTTTGATTATTTCATTTGTGGGATTCATTCTGTTCAATCAAAAGTTAGCCGATTCGTTTTTCATCCTGCCGTTTCTTTTTGTTATAACTGCTGAAGCAGTTTTCTTCCTTCTCGAAAAACAGAACATATTAAAAGGTGTGTTGGATGAAAGGGAAGTACTGAAGAAATTACTTGCAGCAAAAGAAGCCGAGTTAAACCGGCTTCAGAAAGAGTTAAACGTAGCAACCGATGACGGTTCGGTTCAGTTGGTTGAAAAGATAAAATCGCTTAAAGACGATATTGAAAAACTTAGAGAAGATGAAGAAGATAAAACCAAAGCTGATATTCCTTCCGAAGAAACGGTTAAGAATTTTCACGGCATAATTTACCGCTCCAAAGTGATGAACGAAGTTGTTGAGCTTGTTAAAAAAGCCGCTCCCGTTGATGCAACAGTTTTAATTGTAGGTGAAAGCGGAACGGGCAAGGAGTTGGTAGCACAGGCAATTCACAAATTGAGCGGCAGGAAAGATAACAACTTTGTTGCCGTTAACTGTGCGGCACTTACCGAAACGCTTCTCGAAAGCGAGCTGTTCGGGCATGTTAAAGGTGCATTTACCGGCGCTTCATCCGATAAAAAAGGAAGGTTCGAAGCAGCCGATAAAGGAACAATCTTTCTGGATGAGATAGCCGAAACATCCGATAATTTTCAGGCGAAGCTGCTGCGGGTTCTGCAAACAGGCGAGATTGAAAAGGTCGGTTCATCCCGGCAGTTTAAAGTTGATGTGCGGGTAGTAGCCGCAACCAACAGGCACCTGGAAGAAGCCGTAAAACAGAAGAAGTTCAGGGAAGACCTTTATTACCGTTTGAATGTATTTAAAATTGAGCTTCCGCCTTTGCGCGAAAGAAAGGAAGACATCGAAGCGCTTGCATCTTATTTCCTGTCGAATGAATCGAAGGAAATGAGCTTGTCGAAGTCGGCGTTAAACGCTTTGCTCGATTACGACTGGAAAGGAAATGTAAGAGAGCTTGAAGCGGTAATAAAACGCGCATTGATTTTTGCGAATGCAGAAGGAAGGGATATGATAAAATTATCAGACCTTCCGAAAGAAGTTGTAAAAGAAAGCAAGTATAATTTTGAGGATTTGGTAATTGAATCTTTGCGGGCAAAGAAGTTTTCCCACTCATCGGTGAGTGATACGGCAAAAGAATTGGGCAGCGTTAACCGCACGATGATATCGGAGAATTTCAGGGGAGTAGTTTTTAAAACACTTTATGAAAATGGATTCGATATTGATAAAACCGTTTCGGTTATTTCAGATACAGATGAGGGCGAAGTGAGAGAACGGGTTCGTAATAAAATTCAAACTTATATTAAAAATATTGAAAATGATTTATCGAAGATTGATGCAGATGATTTTGAAGTTGTAAAGAGCAAATTCTCATCGAAGTATAAAAATCTTCCGTCGAAGTTTCATCCATATCTGGATGAAGTGATTAAGTGGAAGATGCAATTGTAACCTTTTTAAGTTTTGTTTCGTCTTTAATCAGAAAATGAAAGAGGGAATTATGAATTACAGAAAAATACTTTTCGTTGTCTTTTTACTTTTATTTGTTTCATCTTCACCCAGTTTATTTGCACAGGATACTACCAAAACCACCGAAGAAGAAGAATGGAACTGGGATGTAGCAGACATAAAAGGTTGGGTGAACTTCGGCAAATCGATGCCGAGCATTTCTTTGAACTACGGTTTTACAGATGTTGATCACAAAAATATTACACAGCAGTTTGCAAACGCAGGTTTGTTCGAATTAAAGTTAGGACACACCACGCGGAGAGTCAGTCACTACGGTAAAAATGTTATAAAATACAAGTACCATTACTTTTACGTAAGCAACATTTCAACAAGTTTAGCAGGCGGAGTAGATAACCCGAATGAACTCGATACAAAAACCTGGCGTTTTGGTTTGTCGAAATCTGCGGGCTACGGTTATAAACTTGGCAATGCAGCGGTAATTTTATACAACACAGACTCATTCGATTGGACACGAGTTGATTTTAAGAACGCCGCTGATAGTCCTGCCGACCAAAACACAATTGACAGGTTCGATGAATCATTCCGTTTCGGCACAAGCAGCGAAGGCGGAATAAGAGTAGTAGTAACCAAGCTGATTACTCTGGAAGCAGGTTATGAGCGCTCGGTTATTTTCGAAAGGCATCTGTTCTGGAAGTGGGCAGGCAGCTTCCTGATTGAAAAAATATCGCAGGGTTTGCTTGATGCTTTCGTTAAAGAAATATTTAAATCATCGCCTTCGGCAGGACCGGTTGTTAATTTTGTTTTAAAGAATGCATTGACTTACGGAATTTACGAATTGCGACAAGAAAAAATGAACTGGCCATTTTCAAGCGCCGCTCCGCTTTCATTCGACTCGTTTAAGTTTGGTGTAACGTTTACGTTTTAAGAATGTAACACGAAGCGAAGCTTCGTAAAGATTGTTACGCAAGAGCAAAAACCACCTGCCTACGCTAAAGTTTACTATACGTAACTGAAGTGAAGTTTAGCTTCGGCGGGCAATAAAGAAAAAGATAACCTAATTTCAAATTACCTGCTGTAATGGCAGATAGCTGTATAACTGAATGAAATATTATTATTCATCATTCATCGTTCGGTGTTCAATATTCAAAATGAAGCAAAAGCAACCGTCCCCCCTTGTGCTGTTGC
>JAJRSV010000105.1 GCA_024278655.1 Bacteroidota bacterium
AACCCCGATTCTCCGGCTTTTATAGATGATTACCTCGGACAAATAGACTTTGTCGAAGGTAGAATACTTCAATTGGAATCTGCTTTTCCGCAGGATAAAATGGACTGGCGTCCGGCTGAGGGAATCCGCTCGGTTGCCGAAGTTTTCCTGCACATTACCGAAGCAAACTATTACCTGATAAGCAAATTAAACGGCGAAGCTGCGGAACTGGATATGAAAACATCAGACAAAGAAGAAATAGCAGGAATGCTTAAAAAATCATTTAGTGCTATTAAGGAAAATACAGCCGGCTTAACAAAAGAAGACCTCAATAAAATAGAAAAAGCATTCGGCACGGAAATGTCTTTAAGAAATTTTATGATTAGCATTCTTAATCACATGCACGAGCATATGGGACAGGCAATTGCTTATGCAAGAATGAACGGTGTAGTGCCGCCTTGGAGTAAAAAGCAGGAAGGCGAAAAATAGAAATTTTATTTTATGTTTCGGGGCGGGTGGTTTTAATGTTTGTTACTTTAAGAATACTTAGGAACAAAACCAATGCACCTGCCCATTGAACAGGATTGAGAATGCGTCCGCGTAAAACATATTCGAGTACCACGGCGGTTAAAGGAAATGCGAGCTCACAAACAGAAGCTACCGAGGCGGTAATTCTTTTCAAACCGAAATAATAAAGGAATATTGCCGGACCGCCCGTTGTAAATGCAATAAGGATAAAAATATAAACCTGCTCAGTAGATACATTGGACAACTCACTCATCGCACCGGTCGATAAAACAATTGCAAACATTATTACCGCCGAAAACGCAAATCTTAAATATGTACCCAATTCGAAGCTTACATTTTTTAACGCTCTTTTACTTAACACGGTTGAAGAACTGAAACTCAACGCAGCCAGCAGAGCAAAGAAAGCTGCCTGTGTTGTTTTATCGCTTGCATCTATACTCGGCACACTTAATCCGAATGTCATAAAGTATGCGCCCGCAACAGCAAACGATCCCCAAAGAAAAAACCGGGCGGGTAATTTTTCTTTAAGAAAAATTGCAGCCATAACAATTGCAAAAGCAGGCTGAAGTTTCTGAATTAAAATTACGATTGAAAGATTTACATAATTAACATAAAACAGAGCTTTGGTAATTGCCATCGTACCGATTGCCCCGCCGAACAAAGCAACCGCCCCGAACGCAAGCCAGTCCCGCCAATTCATATTCCTGAGGAATGTAATGTTCTTAAGCAGGATTGGAGTAAGTAATATTGCAACGATAATGCTCTCAACAAAAACCACCAGTGTAACCGGCAGGTTCGAAAGGATAGGGCGCAGAACGATGCCGTCAACAGCCCATAAGCTCGCCGCAAATATCACATAGAACGGTGCAATGCGTTTCATTTACCTGTTATAAAAATTTTGGAATCCAAATTTTGAATTTGATTGACAAATATAACATTAGTCTCACATTAAATAATAACCTTAAATATCTGCTGTGATTTTAATTTCTTAAATATCTTCCCCCGCAGAAAGAGATTACGGTTTAAACTTTCTGCGAGTTTCCACAATTACACACATTTAATATTTGTTATGTGCCGCAACATAATTTGCTTATTAGCAACAATATGCCAATATTCTATGTCGTTAGATTTCCGAATAAGAAACCCCTCTCTAACCTAATCATTTATTTATTTCACACGGAGGTACTATGCGCTCTATTTGCAAGAACTGGTCGATGTTTTTTTTCCTTTTCGTTTTGCTCTCAAGCTCCCTGATGTTCGCTCAGCAAAATCAGGGAAATGTGGTTGTGCTTAACAATTCGGAGCTATCACTTTCAAACGAGGGAACGATGGCAGAATTTGATTCCTTAACTCAGTTGTATAACACGAAAGTGTTAGCCCAAAATGAATTAATAATCAGCTTCAAGACTATCCGTCACTGGTGGGGTAATGACAACACCGATTTTATAACAATTTACGAAGTGAAAAACTGGGAAGATGTTACCGCATCCAATCAGCGTAACAACGAATTGTTTATGGCGGCTTGGCCAACAGAAGAGGCAAGAAAAGAATTTAACGATACTTATAACAAATACTTTACCGGAAAACATTCGGATGAAATTTATCAGGAAGTGGTTTTCAACAAATAGCTGTTATTTCTGAAGAGTAAGTTTTGATTATACCTTAAATCTTTCGCCCGGTTTATCCAACGATTTACCGGGTTTTATTTTTTGCTAAAATCCTATCCCTCTGTCTTCAATCGCAGAGTTACCAATCTCAAATGATTCCCAACACCTTATCAACAAATTGAGCACGTGCACGGATGAGTGTTTCGGTTTTAGCCCGTACCATACACAATAAAATATTGATTGCTTTTATACCATATTTTCATGCATATGCACCATAAAATGTAAACAGTCCATCATATAAGTGCTTTGAAACCGAAACAAAAAATATTAATTTTGCACCGCACCCTTAGCTCAGTTGGCAGAGCATCTGACTCTTAATCAGCAGGTCGCCGGTTCGAGCCCGGCAGGGTGCACAAGAAGAACTCTTAATCAGTCCCGACGAAGTCGGGATTCGAGCCCGGCAGGGTGCACGAAAAGTTAGTATAAAATTAAAGCCCCGTAATTGTTAACCGCGGGGCTTTTTTAATTTCAGCATCAATCACATCGTTATTTTAATAGCATCATCTTTTTCGCTTCGAAAAATTTATTCTGAACATTTAACACATAGATATAAACGCCGCTTGCAAGAGATGTGCCGTTAAACGTAACCGAATGTGTTCCCTGTTCCATTTCCGTATCAATCAACGTTGCCACACGCTCGCCCAAAATATTAAATACCGAAAGATTCACATGCCCGCTTTCCGGAATTATAAAACTAATCACGGTACGCGGATTAAACGGATTCGGATAATTCTGATTGAGCACATAATTTTCCGGTGTAATTTCCGGCTGCACATCGCTTACAATTATGTTTGTAATAGTAAATTCGTCCACTCCGGGAACCACGGGTTTCGGAAATTCAATCAGGAACGTTGTGCCGGTTTCTATCATTGCACCTTCCGTACCGGGCGATTGATGCATATCCCAATTCATAAATACAAACCTTGCAAGATGTTCTATCTCAACATGCCCGTCCCAAGCTGTTGGATCTTGTGCAATTAAAGCAACCAAATCGTTATATGCTTGTTCACCGGGCGGGGGATTATCGCCGGGCTGCTGAAAATAAATCCAGTCGCTGTAAGGATCATCGTTACCGTCCGATGCTTCATGGTCGAGCTTAAAATCAAATACGTCGTTCTGGTTATCATCAAACAACCAGGGAAAATATCTCACGTCGTCTGATGGATCATCTAAATTATCGCCTAAGTACCATAACTCGAAAGGTACATTTACAAGCGAGCCGGTTGAAAATGCCATCCATGCATAACCGCCGTCGCTTGTGAATCTGATCTCATAATTATTTCCTAATACTTTATCCCATCTTTGTCCGTTTCTTGTCCATCTACTCAAAGCTGATTGATGATCGACAATTGTGGGACCGCCGGCAACACAGAAATAGTAACCGCCTGCCGCCTGCATACCGTTTGGCAATGCAGTTGAACCCCCGTTGTTACCAAGCAGTACATCCCTGTACCAATCGGCTGAGTATGCATTAAATGATGGAGGTTCAGTAACGTCATAACCGACTGTTTCGTTAACCTGACCGTTTGCGTTAGAAGTCATACTAAAACGCGTAACATCTTTCACCGCTGCCTTTACTCTTATCTGCAAGCCATCAATTACAGGAGAGTCATCGTCTCCTTCTATGTTGCTCTGATCCTGCAGTATAATTTCATTAGTAGTAAGATCCGTTAAATTCCAAAGAAGATCACCGTTTGCGTTTTCATGAAAATCTACTTTATACTGATGATTTGTTAACTGAAACGGATCGAGTATAACTGCATGTACTTCGCCGTCACTCTCTCCCTGCGAGTGAAGAACTTTTAACTCATCTCCGTAATGAGGTCCGGGTACAGTATCGTGAAAAGTTACTTCGATAATTTGAATAAGCGATTCTGTATTATTAGGATGTGCACCTGGATCGGAATTGTATGAATAAGCGGTAACAGCGTAGTAATATTTTTTACCCGGAATAAAATAAGTGTTATCGATCGAATCACCATTCAAAACGATACTTCTCAATATTCCCGAATCGCTGCCGTGCTGCTGAATTCCGGTTTCGGGATAACCCGTTTCAGGATTCATAACGGGTCCCTCAATTTGTGTAACACCGTCAACAATATCAAAAGTAGCCAGGCGTTTTGCATTACCCTTGAACGGCAGATCGGAATAAAGCTGGTAAACATTATAACCCTGGAATTCAAAGCCATCCTGCTGAAAGTTTTCTATGTCGTTTACCGAAGATGTATCGGTATCCCATGCGAGTTCAATACTCGATTCAAATTCGTTTACAGTAACTACCGGCTGCGGCATTTTAGGAGCCGGAGTGAAGTTAAAATCGTTATCATAAATGTTATTTCCTAAAATCGAATAAAACCGCAGAAGCTTTATAGCATTTATATAATTTACTCCCGCAGCTGCAACTTCTTCAAAAACAACTACCTGCGTATCACCCGGTGCCATCTGAAAGGGACCGGAAGCAATTCCCACTCTTCGTTTACCGGGTCCTTGCAAAATTCCGTCAACCCATCCTTCGCCGGTAACGGGGTCGCCGGAAAGAGCATAAGAAGTTTCTAATCCCGTAACAGGATTTACGAAAGGATTACCGGTTAAACCGACTCTGCCCTGCATAAAATTATAGAATTGGTCCGCACCCACAGGAGAACCCAGTGTGGGATCCAGAACAGTTGCATCTCCTCTCGTAAAAAAATAAGCCGCTGTCATCGGAAGGTTGTCAGGACCTTTCAGCAAATCGAAACCGATTGCCGAAGGTGTAAAACCGTAAACATCATCTTTATCATCAGCGTTATATGCAAAGCCCATATTCAACAGAGTATCGCAGCCGGCAAAGTTATCATCATTTGCACCAATATCCACATCAGACCAAAATGTAACATAGACATCCTGAAAATTATCATTCGATTTATTAATCATTTTATATTGCCGATAATAAATATGACTTAAAGCACCGTACTGAGAATAGTTCCATAGTATTACCTGCAGTTCCATTCCTACCGGTAGCGTTCCGAAGAGATCATTTGTTAGTGATGGATTTAAATCATTCGCTACATACCAGACTGTTTGAAATGCACCGGGATAACCCGGAATATCTACATCCGGTTCATAAGTCCCGTTGCTGTTTACATCTTCGAACGGTGCTCCGTCGAACCAGGGCCACTCATTCCAATCGGTTTCATATTGTGTACGGATTTCTGTTTCCGAGCCTTCACCGTCAGCAACTTCAGAGCTTAAATCGACTGCGGGACCACCGGGATACACATCTCGTCTGACTCTGTAAATTCTGTTCTTCGGTAGATTTGGATCCTCCGGGTTTCCGGG
>JAJRSV010000106.1 GCA_024278655.1 Bacteroidota bacterium
TAGGACGATTCAACCGCTCTCTTATACTGTAAGAAAATACGCTGAAAATTCTATTGATACTCTTCCAAAATTTGTTGCAACTAAATATGATTTAATAAGTAAAGATTATGATGTTTTCCCGATTACCTTAGGAATTCAATATAATTTCAATCAAAGTATTTTATCGCCGTATCTTTCAATAGATATAGTTTATAACTTTATGAATACGTTCATAGAAACTTCACCACCGGAAGTTTGGTCTTATAATTCAATAGATGAAATACCTGCCGAATTTAAGGGAGAACAAAGACAGGAAGAGCTTCCGGACAATTCATATGGAATAATATTAGGAGTAGGCACATCATATAATATTTCATCAAAATTAAATCTTGATATTAGATACATGTTTAAATACGATAATAAGATTATCAACACGCACCATTTCATTGTAGGAGTTTATTTTTAAGGAATCAAAGATGAATTTAGTAAATAAACTTATTTGTCTTTTGTTTTATTGTCTGTTAGTAACAGAAGTTTTCCTCAGGAACAATCTTACATCTCAATTAATGGAAATATTAACAATTCGTTTACCAAAAGAAGTATTTACAATGTATCAACCGGTACTCTATTGAAAAATAATAATTCTACTGCAGTTTTAGATAGTCTTATTTGCTTTTACTTAAACGGAGATAGAATTAGGATTGCATATAATTATAATGATGACTTGTCATTAAATTATTTCACAATTGCTGATTGGTTTAATGGCTACCGGATTAATTCCGATAAATATACAAACACATACAATTCTGATGGAAATCTTGAATCAGTATCTTTGGGGATGGTTTAATATATCATTAGGATGAACCTTGTGTTTTTCAACAAGTTCACTAATTGGAACATTATTTTCCAATAGTTCTCTAAGAATAAGAACTTTTTTTTGACCATTTAGTGCTTTTTTTTCATTTGTTTGAATCTCCTACCTGCCTGCTAACAAGCAGGTTCCCAGGGCATAAAAAACATTTAAAATGTATTAGATAACGAAATAAAAGTCCATTATAAAATTTGTTTTGGACAGCAGTGTTAATATCAGCTTTATCAACTAAAAGACACTGCTAATCTTGATAGTAATAATCATTTTCAATAGGTTGAGTAACTATTTTGAATAAACTTTGAGGTAAATATGTTCGACGAAAAATATCAATTTACTTGTGTTGACAGATTCTTACGCTATGTGAAATACGACACACAGTCGGACGAAGAATCTACTACTTTCCCCAGTACTGAAAAACAAAAAAAACTTTCGCAGGACCTTGCGAACGAGTTAAAAGAGATGGGTCTAAAAGATGCTCACATGGATGAATGGGGCTATGTGATGGCTACTCTTCCATCGAATACCGATAAAGATGTTCCGCCAATCGCTTTCATTGCACACGTCGATACTTCGCCAGCAGTAAGCGGAGAAAATGTGAACCCGGTAATTCATAAAAATTATCAGGGCGGAGACATTAAACTGCCGAACGGTGGTTGGGTAATTAAAGCAGCCGAAAATCCCGATCTGCAAAACATGATTGGATACGATATAATTACATCGGATGGAACTACTTTGTTAGGTGCAGACAATAAAGCAGGTGTTGCCGAAATAATGGATGCTGTAAACTACCTGCTCTCTCACCCCGAAGTAAAACATGGCGATATTAAAATCTGCTTTACTCCCGATGAAGAAGTAGGAAGAGGCACGGAAAAAATCGACCTGAAAAAGTTAGGTGCAAAGTACGCCTACACGGTTGACGGTTCGAGCAGAGGCGAGGTGGAGATAGAAACATTCAGCGCAGATGCGGTTAACATAACTTTTATCGGAAAGAATATTCATCCCGGTTATGCGAAAGGGATACTTGTTAACTCGATGAAAGTAGCTGCAGCATTTATCGATTCGCTTCCGAAAGACAAACTCTCACCCGAAACAACCGAAGGAAGAGAAGGTTATGTTCATCCGGTTAGTATAAACGGTAATGAAGAGAAAACATTGGTAAAACTTATAATCAGGGATTTCGAAACTCCCAGGCTTAAAGAGTACGAAGATATATTGAAGGAACTTGCCGAAGAAGCCGTTAAGAAATTCCCCGGAAGTAAAATGGAATTCGAAGTGATAGAACAGTATCGCAATATGAAGGAAGCACTCGATGAACACCCGGAGGTTTATGAATTTGCTATCGAAGCTATGAAGAATCTCGGCATCGAACCGATTACTCATCCGATAAGAGGCGGTACAGACGGAAGCAAGTTATCGTTTATGGGTTTACCGACTCCAAACATCTTTGCCGGTGAACACAGCTACCACTCGCAGGTTGAATGGGTTGCAGTACAGGATATGGAAATGGCTGTTAAAGTTATTGTTGAGTTAGCACAGATTTGGGAAAGGAAGTCGTAAGTAGTTAATATAGATTTTTTTTCGTTTTAAATGAATATGACCGCAGCAAAAGATAAAATAATGAAACCGGAGCTTATGGCACCGGCTGGCGATTGGACAATGCTTACAGCAGCAATCAACGCCGGTGCCGATGCTGTTTACTTCGGCATCGACAAATTGAATATGCGCGCTAAAGCAAAAAACTTTTCGCTCGAAGAGATTCCCGAAGTAGTGAAGTTTTCCAAAGAGAAAAATGTGTTAACCTACCTTACCTTAAACACAATCGTATTCGAAGAAGAATTGAACGAAGCCGAACAGATAATTGTTGAAGCTAAAAAGACCGGTGTTGATAGAATAATCTGCTGGGACCTTGCCGTTGCAGAGTTGTGCAGCAGACACGATATGCCTTTCTGCATTTCCACGCAGGGTTCGGTTTCAAACTCACTTGCGGCATCGGTTTATAAAAAGCTTGGTGCGGTAAGAATTGTGCTTGCGCGCGAATGCTCACTCGAAGAAATCAAAAAGATAAGAGCCAACACCGATTTGGAGATTGAAGCATTTGTTCACGGTGCAATGTGCATTGCCGTAAGCGGAAGATGCTTTATGAGTCATCATTTGTTCGGACAAAGTGCGAACCGCGGTGAGTGTATTCAACCCTGCAGAAGAGAATATGAAGTTTACGATACAGCAGCAGGCAAGTCTCTTATAATTGGCGATGATTATGTTATGTCGCCGAAAGATTTAAATACAATTGAGTTTGTGGATAGGCTGATAGAAGCAGGAATCGATTCGTTCAAAATCGAAGGGAGAAAACGGAGTCCCGAATATGTTGCCAAAACCGTTTCGGCTTACCGAAGAGCAATCGATTTATATTTTGAAGGAAAGCTAACCGATGATGTAAAGAAGGAACTGCTCTCTGAATTGGAATCGGTTTACAATCGTGGATTTTCAACTGGATTTTATTTTGGTGTTCCTTCATCGGAAGATTATGCAGGAGTAAACGGTTCCAAAGCTACTAAACGAAAAGAGTACCTGGGAAAAGTGCTTAACTATTTCAAAGAGCCGAAAGTCGCTCACGTATTGATTGAATCAGGTTCGGTTAAAGAGAATGATGAGCTGCTGATAATCGGCGAGACAACCGGTGTTGTGGAAGTGACTATAAAAAACTTTTTAAAGAACGACCAACCTGCATCTTCTGCGGAAAAAGGCGATGAGATAACATTCGTTGTTAACGAGTTTGTGAGACCGAGAGATAAGGTTTATCTATTCATGGAAGTTACCACGGAGACGAAGGATACAAAACAACAACCTTAATTTTTGAATTATTGTAGCCGCAAGCTTCAGCTGGTACCTTGTTGTATAAAGAATCAATTGCCACGACTTTTAAGTCGTGGTTTTTTATAAAACAATATGTAAAAATGGTTTTAACCAAAACCTGAACTTTACGATTAGTTACAACTCAGTTTTCGGCTAAAGCCCCTTTATATTCTTGGATTCCACTATACCTCACATCGAAGAGCTATAAAACGTTAAAACGATTAATTATTAATCACGTTTATTGTCTAAATTCCCA
>JAJRSV010000107.1 GCA_024278655.1 Bacteroidota bacterium
CATAACAGGATATTAATTATAAGTTACTAAGCAAAAAATGAAAAAGTTGTAACGTGACCACCCGAAATTGAAAGAAGGTACGGGAATTCATCTTTCCGGTTAACACTATAGCTCAGGACAAATACTTTCCTTTAAGCTCTTTTAATCTGTTAAGAAGATCGTTGTAAGTTTCCGTAGCGATATTTTCCTGCACAACATTGAACTCTCCGAGCAATTCATTCTGCTTCTCTTCGGAAAGATGCATATCAGCCATCGGGTAAAGAATGTTATCTTCTTTGTAAATATGGTTTGATAAAAGGGATGCATAATTTCTTGCGTTCTCAATTATCTTTGCGGAAGCATCTTTATTTCCGTTTCCGTAATCTTCAATAGCTTCGCTCATTCCTTTAACAAAGTTTCTGCCCATATCGTGTTCCATCAGCATAACGCCGACAGGTCCGCCTTCTTTAGGTATTCCGGCATCAACCATTGCGGTAAAGAGCAGGTCTTCTTCTTTTCCATGATGAAATTTATCTGCAAAAACTTTAATGAACTCAACTATGTTATTTAAGTCATCGGTGCTTACCTGTTCGCCGCCTTCAAGTTTCTTGCAAACGGCTTCCATTACCTGCAGCATTTCTTCAATTGATCTGTGTTCCTGTTTTAGATATTCTGTTGGTGTCATAGATTTTTAACCTTTTAATGTTTTTAGTTTAGTTCGTGAATTAGACATTTGTTTAGTGTTCTTTTTAAAACCGTTAAAACGGTTAACTATTATTTGCGCATATGGTTTTAATTCCCACGATTAAAATCGTGGGTTTCTTTCTATCTTTCATTTTCACACAGTCTCTGAAACCGTGGGCTGCCGAAAAAATATGTTGATTGTTTTATTGTTTAATCAAATGTGATTTTAGGAACTTATCAGTGTTAATAAATTTACCAGTTCTGCCTTGCTTAATCGCTTGTGCAAGTCCCAAATCTTCTACTTGTTCTTTTGATAAAATTTTAACTTTTACACCTATTCTTTTTGCAATTGCAGTTAATAGTTGTAAATCTTTCTTTGAATTTGTCGTTAATAAAATGCTTTTCATAATTGTAAAATAATTTTGTAGCTATAAATCAATCCGAATCAATTGACAGAACTTTTGAAAGACCTGTTTTTATTTCAGCCATTACTGTTTCAGATACAATTCCAATCTTTCGAACAAATCTTTTTTGTGATAAAGAACGAACCTGGAAACAGTCTGCAGCAGAAGTTTTATTAAGTCCATTTTTAGAAGTAGGATCAATCTTAACCATCCAGGGAGCTAATTCATACTTATCTTTCCAATCTGTTATTGGGACAATTATTTTTAACGGTAATTTCCCAAGCAGATTATCACTGATGACTATTGCTGGTCTGGTTTTTTTAATTTCCGCTCCAATAGTTGGATCTAAATTTATCAACCAAACTTCACTTTGCTTCATAGAACTCTTCATAATCAAGTACAGTGAATGCTGTTAGTTCTTTATCAGTCTGGTATTCCGGCAATAAGGAATCAACGGCTTTTTTAAATTGTTTTTTTTCTTCCTGTTCACGTATAGATTGAATTGCTTTCTCAATCACATAAATTCTTTTTGAAAGAGGTAACCTTTTTATTTCCTTAATTAATTCTTTCGTTGTCATTGCTATTCCTCTTCTTATGATATTATTTATCGATTTTTATTGTGATTATTTCTCTTCTTTATCGGCAACCTGTAATACCTTGTACCGTCATACTGATAGAAAGCATTGGCAACTGCGGCGGCTGTTGGTACAAGTCCTATTTCGCCGACGCCTTTAACTCCGTAAGGTCCGTGCGGGTCGGGGACTTCAATTCCTATTACTTCCATATCGGGAGTTTCTTTTGCTCTTAATATTCCCATCTTACGTAAACGAGTGCTTTTCGGAACACCGTTTTCTAATTCCAAATCTTCAGTAAGTGCGTAACCCAAACCCATGTGTAGTGATCCTTCGATCTGTCCTTCGAACAAGCTTGGATTGATAATTTTCCCCGCATCGTGAGCAGCGTAAACTTTTTCTATTTCGCCGTCATCGTTTAGTACAACTACCTGCGTTGCATAGCTGTATGAGTAATGAGTGATTATCTCGTCAACATCTGCACCCGGTTTTGTTGTCCAGTCGCAAACCCATTTGCCTTCGTAAACTTTACCAACCAATTCATCGAGTGATTTTGTTTTCAAATCTTCTTTCAGATTCTTTGCAGCGTTTGCAATCGAGTTACCAATGATTGATGTAGCTCTCGATGCGGTTGTCATTCCTGCCGGTGCCTCTTTCGATGTATCGACTCTCACTTCAACAATGTCCGGATCGATTCCCGTTTCCTCACACAAAAACTGAACAGCCATTGTGCTCACGCCCTGTCCCATTTCCGTCCAGCCGTGATGAACGATTACTTTTTCGGGAGATACGATTTCGATTTTTACTTTGCCTTCGTCGGGCATTCCGTTTCCGATGCCTGTGTTTTTTATTCCGCACGCAATTCCTGCGTACTTTGCATTCTTGAAAATATCTTTTACTGCAAGCAGTGTTTGCCGCACACCGCTTCCTTTATGAATAACCTGTCCCGTTGCAGTAACGCCTCCTTCAACGAGTGCATTATCGTAACGGAACTGCCAGCGGTCGAATCCTCCTTTTTCACACAACTCATCGATGCAGCTTTCAACGGCAAACGTAACCTGGTTAACTCCGAAGCCGCGCATAGCACCGCACGGAAGATTGTTTGTATAAACCGCTTTGCTTATTATATCAACATTGGGAATGTGATAAGGTCCCGTTGCATGCCCTGCCGCACGTTCAAGCACTTTCATTCCTACCGAAGCGTAAGCGCCTGTGTCTCCAAGTATATCTGCTTTAAGAACAGTAAGTTTGCCTTCCTTGTCGCATCCGAGTGTGTATTTCATTCGCATCGGGTGACGTTTGGGATGCATTATAATCGACTCATCGCGGGTAAGTAAAATTTTAACCGGCTTTTGCAGAATATAAGCTGCAACTGCTGCGTGTCCCTGCACCGACATATCTTCTTTCCCGCCGAACCCACCGCCGTTCGGTACCTGTATTACTCTCACTTTTTCTTTAGGAAGGTTTAGCAGTTTGCAAATCTGCTTTTGGTCTTCGTAAACTCCCTGTCCCTGAGAAAGAACTTCCACGCCGTCTTCCCACGGACGTGCAATTGAGCATTCGGGCTCAAGGTAACCGTGCTCAACTCTTTGAGTGTAGTATGTTCCGGTTGAAACATAAGCGGCTTCCTGCAATGCTTTTTCAACATCGCCGCGCTTTACTTTCGTTTCTGAAAGCAGGTTGCCTTTCGGATGAATTTTTGGTGAAGATTCGGAAAGGGCTTCCTCGGGATCGGTAAGCGGTTCAAGAACTTCGTAATCTACTTTAATTAATTTTACTGCTTCACGTGCAATCGATTCTGTTTCTGCTACTACGCAGGCGAGTACATCTCCAACATATCTTGTTTCCTCTCCCGGTTCGATCATCAAAGGCCAGTCGTGAACTATCAATCCGGTAAACCTGTTGCCGGGAATATCTTTGGATGTTAATACTTTTATCACACCGTTTAACTTTTCCGCCTCGCCTGTATCGATTGCCAAAACTTTTGCACGCGGATGATCGCTGAACTTAAGTGCACCGTAAACCATTCCGGGCAGCTTCATATCAGCTACGAAAGGAGACTGACCTAACACGAGCTTATCCGCATCGTACTTCGGATGACGCTTGCCAATCTTCCCGTCTGTTTCGGGTTTCGGAATTTCTTTTAAGTCTCTTATTGCTTCGGCTGCGTAAAGAATTGAATCGATTATTTTTTTGTAGCCGGTGCAGCGGCAGAGATTTGGTGTTACCGCCTTTTCAACTTCTTCTCTTGTAGGATTAGGATTCTTATCTAACAGCACTTTCGATTGCATTACGAATCCCGGAATGCAAAAACCGCACTGCACGCCGCTCTTTGCTACAAATGCATTTGCAAAAACCCGCTGCTTGTATTCTCCAATTCCTTCGATTGTAACAACAGAACCGTTTTCAACTTTCTTCATCGGAATAACACAGGAGAGAACAGCTTTGCCGTTAAGCTCAACCGTGCATGCACCGCAAGCTGCCTGCGGCGAGCATCCGTCTTTCGGCGAAAGTATTCCTTCATTCTCACGCAAATAATTAAGCAGCGATAATTCAGGATCGCCGTCGTATGTTTTTGTTATTCCGTTAAGTGTAAATTGCATAATTCTTTTTGTAATATTGATTCGCTTCTTCTTTTAATATTTTTTTATGATTAGTAAATGTTTTATATATTCTTTGTGAACATTTGTGCCTTCGCGTCTTTGTGGCAGATTTATTATTCATTCTATTAGTAAAGCTTTTGATTGCTACCAAGACACAAAGACTCCAAGCAACACGAAGAAAATTATTCTCTTACAATTTCTGTCAAGTTTTAAATATAGAAAAATCCTTCAGGTTCTTCAGAAGAAAACACATCTCTGCTGCTTTGCCGAAATTTATTTCGTGAACCGAACCGGATTTAAATTCAACATTCAAAAGAGAAAAATCATCAGCATTAAATTTAGCAACAACTTCATCAGATTCATAAGTCAAAAATTTATCGGATAAAGATAACAATTCTATCTTTCCGCCGCTCTTAAATTTTAATGTATTATCGAAAAGATAATATCCAACCTCTTCGCTGTTAAAGCTTTCTTCGGTTAAGTAAAAGTGGGGTTTGGTTTTGTATGGTGCGCCGCTTGTGGGACAAAAAGTATCGCAATTGCCGCATTCATTACAAAAATCGCCGATGTTAAAAATCTGATTGCTCTGCTTAAAGCTTAACACATCAATTTTTTCAGTAACTATTTTATCCTCTTGTTTAATCGCTTTCCAAATCGGCACATCCATAGGTTCGGCAGTAAAGGTAACATTCGAAAAGTTGGGACAAACTCCCACGCAAATATTACAAACGTCATCGCAGAACAAACATCTGTCCGCTTCTTCCATTGCAGTTTTATCATCAAGCACAGGATGAACCAACTGGAAACTTTCCCGTTCGCTCAAAGGAATTTCGGGCAGCGGCACACCGAATTTTCTGTAAGATTGTTTACGCTGATATTCAACCGGGGAGAATTTAAGAGCATTTGCTCCGGCTTTTCTTTTATCATTTATGTTTGCCCGCTGAATAATCAACTGTGCAGCTTTCTTTCCGTCGCCCATTGCGTTGATGAGCGAATCGGCGCCGCGTATTGCATCACC